>NZ_LZKE01000028.1:0-35367 GCF_001672675.1 Mycobacterium sp. E2327 | reverse complement strand
GGGTGACAGACCCCGACAGCGCGCGGGCGAACACCGCCTCGGCGATGCCGGTGACCGGCACCCCGAGGTCCAGCGCCGACTTCACCGTCCAGCGCCCGGTGCCCTTCTGCTCGGCCTCGTCGAGGATGACGTCGACGAGCGGCTTGCCGGTCTTGGCGTCCTTCTGGCGCTGGACCTCGGGGTGCCGGTCACCGGCATCGCCGAGGCGGTGTTCGCCCGCGCGCTGTCGGGGTCTGTCACCCAGCGCAAGGCCACCACCGGGCTGGCGTCCGGTCAGCTCGGTGAAAAGCCCACCGACGCAACACAATTCGTGGAGGACGTCCGGCAGGCGCTGTACGCGTCGAAGATCATCGCCTACGCCCAGGGGTTCAACCAGATTCAGGCCGGCAGCGCCGAATACGACTGGGGCATCACGCCGGGCGACCTGGCCACCATCTGGCGGGGCGGCTGCATCATCCGCGCGAAGTTCCTCAACCGCATCAAGGAGGCGTTCGACGAGGACCCCGACCTGCCGACGCTGATCGTCGCGCCGTACTTCCGCGCCGCGATCGAGGCCGCGATCGACGGCTGGCGCCGCGTCGTGGTGACCGCCACCCAGCTGGGCATCCCGATCCCGGGCTTCTCCTCGGCGCTGTCCTATTACGACGCGCTGCGCACCGAGCGCCTGCCGGCGGCGCTCACCCAGGGGCTGCGGGACTTCTTCGGCGCGCACACCTACGGCCGCATCGACGACGACCCGGACAAGCGCTTCCACACCCTGTGGAGCGGGGACCGCAGCGAAGTGCCCGCGTAGCCTTTCTGCGTGTAGAAGGGCGTAAAGGGGGCAAGCCGCATCACATGAGGTTTCTCGACGGGCATCGACCCGGGTACGACCTGACGTACAACGACGTCTTCATCGTGCCGAACCGCTCCGACGTCGCGTCGCGCTTCGACGTCGACCTGTCCACCGTTGACGGCTCCGGCACCACCATCCCGGTCGTCGTCGCCAACATGAGCGCGGTGGCCGGGCGGCGCATGGCCGAGACGGTGGCGCGGCGCGGCGGGCTGGTGATCCTGCCCCAGGATCTGCCCATTCCGGCGGTGCAGCAGACGGTGGATTTCGTCAAGAGCCGTGACATGGTCCTCGACACCCCGGTGGTGCTCGAGCCCGACGACTCGGTGTCCGACGCGGTCGCGCTGATCCACAAGCGCGCGCACGGTGTCGCCGTCGTGGTTTTCGAGGGCCGCCCGATAGGCCTGGTCACCGAGGCGTCGTGCATCGGCGTCGACCGCTTCACCCGGGTGCGCGACGTGGCGGTGACCGACTTCGTGACGGCCCCGGTGGGCGCCGAGCCGCGCAAGATCTTCGACCTGCTCGAGCACGCCCCCATCGGTGTCGCGGTGGTGACCGGCGCCGACGGCACGCTGGCGGGCGTGCTAACCCGCACCGGGGCGGTCCGCGCCGGGCTGTACACGCCGGCCACCGACGCGCGCGGACGGTTGCGCGTCGGCGCGGCGGTCGGCATCAGCGGCGACGTGGGGGCGCGGGCGCGGTCCCTGGCCGAGGTCGGGGTGGACGTGCTCGTCATCGACACCGCGCACGGACATCAGGTCAAGACGCTGGAGGCGATCAACGTGGTCGCGTCGTTGGATCTCGGCCTGCCGCTGGCCGCGGGCAACGTGGTGTCGGCGGAGGGCACCCGGGACCTGCTCGGCGCGGGGGCGACCATCGTCAAGGTCGGCGTCGGGCCCGGCGCGATGTGCACCACCCGGATGATGACGGGCGTCGGGCGCCCGCAATTCTCCGCCGTCCTCGAATGTGCTTCCGCCGCAAGAAAACTCGGCGGGCACGTGTGGGCCGACGGGGGCATCCGGCATCCGCGGGACGTCGCGCTGGCGCTGGCCGCGGGGGCGTCGAACGTGATGATCGGGTCGTGGTTCGCCGGCACCTACGAGTCGCCCGGCGACCTGATGCGCGACCGCGACGACCAGCCGTACAAGGAGAGCTACGGCATGGCCTCCAAGCGGGCCGTCGTCGCCCGCAGCGGCGCCGAGACCGCGTTCGACCGCGCCCGCAAGGCGTTGTTCGAGGAGGGCATCTCGACGGCCCGGATGGGCCTGGACCCCGACCGCGGCGGCGTCGAGGACCTGATCGACCACATCACCTCCGGGGTGCGCAGCACCTGCACCTACGTCGGCGCCTCCACCCTGGAAGAGCTGCACGAGCGGGCCGTCGTCGGGGTGCAGTCGGCCGCGGGCTTCGCCGAGGGCCATCCGCTGCCGTTGGGTTGGTGAGCGCCCCGCGGTCGTGCTGCCGTCCGCACGCGTTGGCTACCATGTGAATTCATGTGAGTCGCGGCCGGCAGCAAAGCGCTGCGCCGCATCATCGAGGGAAAGGCATGACGTGCCGCAGGCACGCGTCGGGGCCCGCATATTGATCCGGGCATCGTCCCCGGGGTCTGGGTCATGAACGTCGCCGTCACCCTGATCAGCCTCGTCGCCATCGCGCTGCTGATCTTCGCCAACGGGGTCTTCGTCGCGGCCGAGTTCTCGCTGACCGCCCTGGACCGCAGCGTCGTCGACTCGAACGCGCGCCTCGGGGGCCGGCGCGACCGATTCATCCAGCGCGCCCAGCAGCGGCTGTCGTTTCAGCTTTCCGGCGCCCAACTGGGCATCTCGATCTCCACGCTGGCGACCGGGTATCTGACCGAGCCGTTGATGTCCGACCTGCCGCATCCGGCGCTGAGCGCGGTCGGCATACCGAACCGGCTGGCCGACGCCGTCCTCGCGTTCGTGGCGCTGGTGATCGTGACGTCGGTGTCGATGGTGTTCGGCGAGCTGGTTCCGAAATATCTCGCCGTGGCGCGCCCGTTGTCGACCGCCCGCGCCGTCGCGGGCGTCCAGTTGCTGTTCTCGACGATCTTCACCCCGGCCATCCGGTTGACGAACGGCGCGGCCAACTGGATCGTGCGCGAGCTGGGCATCGAGCCGGCCGAGGAGCTGCGCTCGGCCCGCTCGCCGCAGGAGCTGGCGTCGCTGGTGCGCAACTCGGCCCGCAGCGGCACGATGGACGTCGCCACCGCCGCCCTGGTGCGGCGATCGCTGCAGTTCGGCGAGCTGACCGCCGAGGAGCTGATGACGCCGAGGTCGAAGATCGTCGCGCTGGAAACCGACGAGACGGTCGCCGACCTGGTCGCCGCGGCCGCCGAGTCCGGCTTCTCCCGCTTCCCCATCGTCGACGGCGACCTCGACGAGACCGTCGGCATCGTGCACGTCAAGCAGGTGTTCGCGGTGCCGGCGGCCGAGCGCGCGACCACCCTGCTGACCACGCTCGCGCAGCACGTGCCAGTGGTCCCGTCGACCCTGGACGGCGACGCCGTGATGGCCGAGATCCGCGCCAACAGCCTGCAAACCGCGATGGTCGTCGACGAGTACGGCGGCACCGCGGGCATGGTGACCGTCGAGGACCTGATCGAGGAGATCGTCGGCGACGTCCGCGACGAGCACGACGACGCCACCCCGGACGTGGTGGCGGCCGGCGCCGGCTGGCGGGTGAACGGGCTGCTGCGCATCGACGAGGTGGCCGCCGCCACCGGATTCAGGGCCCCGGAAGGACCCTACGAAACGATCGGCGGCCTGGTGCTGCGCGAGCTCGGCCACATCCCGGTGGCCGGGGAAACCGTGGAGCTGACCGCGCTGGACCCCGACGGCCTGCTGGACACCTCGATGCGCTGGCAGGCGACGGTGGTTCGGATGGACGGTCGCCGCATCGACGTGCTCGAGCTGCAGGAGCTGGGCAGCCGGGCCGAGGCGCCCGCGGGACGGGGCCCCTCGTGAACGACGCACTGGGAGTCCTGCTGGCGATCCTGCTGATCGGCGTCAACGCGTTTTTCGTCGGCGCGGAGTTCTCGCTGATCTCGGCGCGCCGCGACCGCCTCGAGGCGCTGGCCGAGCAGGGCAAGGCGAGGGCCGTGGTGGTGATCCGCGCCGGCGAGCAACTGTCGTCCATGCTGGCCGGGGTGCAGCTGGGGGTGACGGTCGCGTCGCTGCTGCTCGGCCGCATCGGTGAGGCCGCGGTCGCCAGCCTGCTGCGCTCGGCGCTGGGGCTCACCGGCTGGCCCCCGGCGCTGCTGCACACGCTCTCGCTGGCGATCGCGCTGGCGATCGTTGTGACCCTGCACGTGCTGCTGGGCGAGATGGTGCCGAAGAACATCGCGCTGGCCGGCCCCGAGCGCGCCGCGATGCTGCTGGTGCCGCCCTACCTGGCGTACGTGCGTGCGGCCCGGCCGTTGATCGCGTTCTACGACAAGTGCGCCAACGTGGTGCTGCGCGCGCTGCGGGTCGAGCCCAAGTCGCAACTCGACGTGGCGGTTTCCACCACGGAGCTGCGGGTGATGATCACCGAATCCGTGTCCGAGGGGCTGTTGGACGCCGAGGAGCACGGCAGGCTCACCCGGGCGCTGCAGCTGCGCTACCGCCGCGTCGGCGACGTGGCGCGGCCCCTCGCCGAGATCCGGGCGGTGCCGGTGGCCGCGGCGGGCTCCGGGCCGACCGTGGGGGCGGTCGAGGATGCCCTGGCGCAGAGCGGTTATTCGCGGTTTCCCGTCGTCGACCCCGACGGGAAGTACGTCGGTTACCTGCACATCAAGGACGTGCTGACGCTCGACGACGACCCGACCACGGTGATCGACCGGGCCTGGGTGCGACCGCTGCCGCAGGTCCCGGCGTCGCTGCCGCTGGCCGACGCCCTGTCGCGGATGCGCCGCAGCAACAGCCATCTGGCTTTGGTCACCGACGACAGCGGCGCGGTGGTCGCGATGGTGGCGATGGAAGATCTGGTCGAAGACCTGGTCGGCACCGTGCGGGACGCGTAGTGCCGCTGCCCGCGAATCGGGCCGCAGCCCGTATGATCTCCAAGGCTGCCGGGCCGGATAGCGATCGTCGCGGTTCGCCGCGGCGCCACCGTTGGAGCTCTTAGCGCGCGCCTGACCTGCTGTTGAACGTCGGGCGGATGACGTCCGGCAACCCGCCGGTCGGTACGCTGAAGGCAATGCGTGTTGAGGGCCAGTGCGGTGTTACTCGGCCCACTATGGAGGAGAAAAATGACTGATCGCGTGTCGGTGGGGAACCTGCGCGTCGCCCGAGTGCTCTACGACTTCGTGAACAACGAGGCCCTGCCCGGCACCGACATCGACCCGGACAGCTTCTGGGCCGGCGTCGACAAGGTCGTGGCCGACCTGACCCCGCAGAACCAGGATTTGCTGAACCGCCGCGACGAGCTGCAGGCCCAGATCGACAAGTGGCACCGGCACCGCGTGATCGAGCCGATCGACGCCGAGGCCTACCGCGAGTTCCTCATCGAAATCGGCTACCTGCAGCCCGAACCCGACGACTTCACCATCACCACCTCGGGTGTCGACGACGAGATCACGACGACCGCCGGCCCGCAGCTGGTGGTGCCGGTGCTCAACGCGCGGTTCGCGCTGAACGCGGCGAACGCTCGCTGGGGTTCCCTCTACGACGCGCTTTACGGCACCGACGTCATCCCCGAGAGCGACGGCGCGGAAAAGGGATCAAGCTACAACCGGGTGCGCGGCGACAAGGTGATCGCCTACGCGCGCGGCTTCCTCGACCAGGCCGTCCCCCTGGCGTCGGGCTCCTGGGCCGACGCGACGGGCATCAGCATCGCCGACGGCCAGCTGCAGATCACCCTCGATTCCGAGGCGGAGCCCGTCGGGCTCGCGAGCCCAGAGAAGTTCGTCGGGTACAGCGGCGAGCTCGGGTCCCCCAGCTGGTCGGTGCTGCTGGTCAACCACGGACTGCACATCGAGATCCTGATCGACCCCGAGTCCCCCGTCGGCGCCACCGACCGGGCCGGCGTCAAGGACGTGGTCCTGGAATCGGCGGTCACCACGATCATGGACTTCGAGGACTCGGTGACCGCCGTCGACGCCGACGACAAGGTGCTGGGCTACCGCAACTGGCTGGGGCTGAACAAGGGCGACCTGGTCGAGGAGGTCAGCAAGGGCGGCAAGACCTTCACCCGCGCGCTCAACGCCGACCGCACCTACAACACGCCCGACGGCGGGGAGCTCACCCTGCCCGGCCGCAGCCTGTTGTTCGTCCGCAACGTCGGGCACCTGATGACGAACGACGCCATCATCGACGCGGATGGCAACGAGGTTTTCGAGGGCATCATGGACGGGCTGTTCACCGGCCTGACCGCGATCCACGGGCTGCGGACCGGTGACGCCAACGGCCCCCTGACGAACAGCCGCACCGGTTCCATCTACATCGTCAAGCCCAAGATGCACGGGCCCGCCGAGGTCGCGTTCACCTGCGAACTGTTCAGCCGCGTCGAGGACGTGCTGGGCCTGCCGCAGGGCACCCTCAAGGTCGGCATCATGGACGAGGAACGCCGCACCACGGTCAACCTCAAGGCGTGCATCAAGGCCGCCGCGGACCGGGTGGTGTTCATCAACACCGGCTTCCTCGACCGCACCGGCGACGAGATCCACACCTCGATGGAGGCCGGCCCGATGATCCGCAAGGGTGCGATGAAGAACAGCACCTGGATCAAGGCCTACGAGGACGCCAACGTCGACATCGGGCTCGCCGCCGGGTTCAAGGGCAAGGCCCAGATCGGCAAGGGCATGTGGGCGATGACCGAGCTGATGGCCGACATGGTCGAGCAGAAGATCGGGCAGCCCAAGGCCGGCGCCACCACCGCGTGGGTGCCGTCGCCGACGGCGGCCACCCTGCACGCGATGCACTACCACTACGTGGACGTGGGCGCCGTGCAGGAGGAGCTCGCCGGCAAGAAACGCACCACCATCGAGGAGCTGCTGACGATTCCGCTGGCCAAGGAATTGGCTTGGGCGCCAGAGGAAATCCGCGAGGAGCTCGACAACAACTGCCAGTCCATCCTCGGCTACGTGGTGCGCTGGGTGGAGCAGGGCGTCGGCTGCTCGAAGGTGCCCGACATCCACAACACGGCGCTCATGGAGGACCGTGCCACCCTGCGGATCTCCAGCCAGCTGCTGGCCAACTGGTTGCGCCACGGCGTGATCACCAGCGAGGACGTTCGCGCCAGCCTGGAGCGGATGGCGCCGCTGGTGGACCGGCAGAACGAAGGGGACCCGGTTTATCGGCCGATGGCGCCCAACTTCGACGACAGCATCGCCTTCCTGGCGGCTCAGGAGCTGATTCTGTCCGGGACGCAGCAGCCCAACGGCTACACCGAGCCGATCCTGCACCGGCGCAGGCGCGAGTTCAAAGCTCGCGCCGCGGGTGCGTGAAAACGGCCCGACATGCGGTAGGTATTGCGGTCCGATGACTAGAATCTGCGCCGAGTTCACAAGTCACGCGACGAGTCGACGGGAAGGCGGCGGGCACCGGTATGGGTAGGCACAGCATGCCCGACCCCGAGGATTCCGTCGACGAGCCGGCTGACGAGCATCTCGCCGACGATGCGTACCCGGCCGACGACACGGGTCAGCACCACCGCGAGGCCGGCCTCCCGGACTATCCGGGCGGGGACGACTACGGCGCGGTGGACTACTCCGGCGCGGACTACTCGCACGAGGACCCCTACGGGACCGACGACACGTTCGCGTCCGGCCCGGACGACGCGTATCCGGAATTCGCCGCCGCTCCGGCGAGCGCGCCGCCACCGGCCGCCCCGTCGTCCGGCTTCGGCGGCGGCCACCGCGGGCTCGGTCAGCGCCTCGGCGGGCACCGCAGCGACGGCGGGCGCCGCGGCGTCAGCATCGGGGTGATCGTCGCGCTCGTCGCCGTCGTCGTCGTGGTGGGCACGGTGATCCTGTGGACCTTCTTCGGTGACGCGCTGTCGCACCGCTCGCACACCGCCGCCGCGCGGTGCGTGGGGGGCAAGGAGACGGTCGCCGTCATCGCCGACCCGTCGATCGCCGATCCCGTGCAGCAACTCGCCGAGAGCTACAACGCCACGTCCGGCCCGGTCGGCGATCACTGCATGGTGGTGAGCGTCAAACAGGCCGGCTCCGACGCCGTCCTGGGCGGGTTCGCCGGCAAGTGGCCGGCCGACCTGGGCGGCCAGCCGGCGTTGTGGATCCCGGGCAGCTCGATCTCGGCCGCGCGGCTCGCCGCGTCGGGTCAGAAGATCACCGAAAGCCATTCCCTGGTCACCTCGCCGGTCATGCTCGCGGTGCGCCCGGAACTCGGCCAGGCCCTGGGCAATCAGGGCTGGGCGGCGCTGCCCGGCCTGCAAACCAACCCGAATTCGCTGGCCGGGCTGAACCTGCCGGCGTGGGGGTCCCTGCGGCTGGCCTTGCCGATGACCGGCAACGCCGACGCGTCGTTGCTGGCCGGCGAGGCCGTGGCGGCCGGGGCGGTCCCGCCGGGTGCGCCGCCGACCCAGGGCGTCGGCGCCGTGCGCACGCTGCTGGGCGCCCAGCCCAAGCTCGCGGACAACTCCCTGACCGAGGCGCTCAACGCGCTGCTCAAGCCCGGTGACGCGGCGACCGCGCCGGTGCACGCCGTGGTCACCACCGAGCAGCAGCTGTACCAGCGGGGCCAGTCGCTGTCCGACGCCAAGAGCACGCTGGCTTCCTGGCTGCCGCCCGGCGCGGTGCCGGTCGCCGACTATCCCGCGGTGCTGCTGGGCGGCTCCTGGGTGAACCAGGAGCAGGCCTCCGCGGCCAACGGGTTCGCCCGCTTCATGCAGAAGCCCGAGCAACTCGCGAAGCTGGCCAAGGCCGGCTTCCGGGTCAACGGCGTCAAGCCGCCGAGCAGCCCGGTCACCAGCTTCGCGGCGCTGCCGTCCACCCTATCGGTGGGTGACGACGCGCTGCGCGCCACGCTGGCCGAGGCGATGACCGCGCCGTCCAGCGGGCTGGCCGCGACCATCATGCTCGACCAGTCGATGCCCGCCGACGAAGGCGGAAAGTCGCGGCTGGCCAACGTGATCGGGGCGCTGCAGGACAAGATCAAGTCGTTGCCGGCCAACGCCGCCGTCGGGCTGTGGACCTTCGACGGCCACGAGGGGCGCTCGGAGGTGACGAGCGGACCGCTGGGCGACCCGGTCAACGGCCAGCCGCGCTCGGCGGCGCTGACCGCCGCGCTGGACAAGCAGTATTCGTCGGCCGGCGGCGCGGTGTCGTTCACCACGCTGCGCCTGCTCTACCAAGAGGTGCAGGCCAATTACCGTGCCGGCCAACCGAATTCGATACTGGTGATCACATCGGGGCCGCACACCGACCAGACGTTGGACGGGCCCGGGCTGCAGGACTTCATCCGCAAGAGCGCCGACCCGGCCAAGCCGATCGCGGTCAACGTCATCGACTTCGGCGCCGACCCCGACAAGGCCACCTGGGAGGCCGTCGCCCAGCTCAGCGGCGGCGGCTACCAGAACCTCACCACGTCGGCGTCCCCCGATCTCGCCGCGGCCCTCAGCACCTTCTTGAGCTGACGGCGCCCGACTCGCCGCGAGCGTAACCCGGCTGCGAAAATCCGGGCCGGAATTCGCCGTGCGGTTACGCTCGCGCACGAGAGCTTGTCGCTCGCCGAGGAGGTGCCGGCCAGACTGGGCGACAAGCTCGCGCTATTCGTCTGGGGGATGAAGGATTTCGCCTTCCCGCCGGGCCCGACGCTCCCGCGGATGCGGGCGGCGTTCCCGGATCACGTCGTCGTCGAGCTGCCCGACGCGAAGCACTTCATCCAGGAGGACGCGCCCGACCGGATCGCGGCGGCAATCATCGAGCGCTTCGGCTAGGCGAACGCCTCCACCGGCGGGCACGAGCAGACCAGGTTGCGGTCGCCGTAGGCGCCGTCGATGCGGCGCACCGGCGGCCAGACCTTAGGCCGGAACCCCTTGCCCAGCGGGTAGGCCGCCTCCTCCCGCGTGTACGGGTGCTTCCAGTCGGAGACGAGCAGGCACTCGGCGGTGTGCGGAGCCCCCCGCAGCGGGTTGTCCTCAACAGGCCACTCCCCCGCGCCGACGCGTTCGATCTCGCCGCGGATGGCGATCATGGCCTCGCAGAAGTCGTCGACCTCGGTCAGGCTCTCGCTTTCGGTCGGCTCCACCATCAGCGTGCCGGCCACCGGGAAGCTCATGGTTGGCGCGTGAAAGCCGTAGTCCGCCAACCGCTTTGCGACGTCGTCGACGGTCACCCCGGTGGCCTTGGTGATGCCGCGCAGGTCCAGGATGCACTCGTGCGCGACCATGCCGTTCTCGCCCGCGTACAGCACCGGGAAGTACTCGTCGAGGCGCCTGGCGATGTAGTTGGCCGAGGCGATCGCGGTGAGCGACGCCGCCCGCAGCCCCTCGGCGCCCATCATCCGGATATAGGCCCACGTGATCGGCAGGATCGACGCCGACCCGTAGGGTGCCGACGACACCGGGTGACCGCCGGGCAGTTCGGGGGCGTAGGGGTGGCCGGGCAGGAACGGCGCCAGGTGCGAGCGCACCGCCACCGGCCCGACGCCCGGCCCGCCCCCGCCGTGCGGGATGCAGAACGTCTTGTGCAGGTTCAGGTGGCTGACGTCGCCGCCGAACCTGCCCGGGCGGGCCAGCCCGACCAGCGCGTTGAGGTTGGCGCCGTCGATGTAGACCTGGCCGCCCGCGTCGTGCACGGCCGCGCAGATCTCGGCGATGTCGTGCTCGTACACGCCGTGGGTGGACGGGTAGGTGATCATCAGGGCGGCCAGCCGGTCCGCGTGCTCGGCCACCTTGGCCCGCAGGTCGTCGAGGTCGACGTCGCCGTTGTCGCGGCACGCGACCACGGCCACCCGCAGTCCGGCCAGCGCGGCCGACGCGGCGTTGGTCCCGTGCGCGCTGGACGGGATGAGGCAGACGTCGCGGTGCGGTTCGCCGCGACTGGCGTGGTAGTCGTGGATCGCCAGCAGCCCGGCGTACTCGCCCTGCGAGCCGGCGTTGGGCTGCAGCGAGACGGCGTCGTAGCCGGTGATCTGCACCAGCCAGGTCTCCACGTCGGCGATCAGCCGGCGGATCCCCTCGGTGTCGGACGCCGGCGCGAACGGGTGCAGGCGCGCGAACTCGGGCCAGGTGATCGGTTCCATCTCGGCGGCGGCGTTGAGCTTCATCGTGCACGAGCCGAGCGGAATCATGCTGCGGTCCAAGGCGATGTCCTTGTCCGCCAGCGTGCGCAGGTAGCGCATCATCGCGGTTTCGGTGCGGTATTGCGTGAAGGCCGGGTGCGTCAGGAACTCCGAGGTGCGGGTCGCGATGTCGACGGCGACGGGTTCGGCGGCCGGCACCCCGAAGGCGTCGATCACCGCGGCGACGTGCGCGTCGGTGGTGGCCTCGTCGCAGGCCACCGAGACGTGGTCGTCGTCGACGCGCCACAGGTTGACGCCGTTGGCCTTGGCCGCGTCCAGCACCTCGTCGGCGCGGCCCGGCACCCGGGCCAGCACGGTGTCGAAGAACCTGTCGTGCACCAGCGCCGTGTCGGCCGCCGAGCCCAGCGCGGCGGCGATGGCTTCGGCGTGGCCATGCACGCGGCGGGCGATCGCGGTCAGGCCGTCGGCGCCGTGGTAGCTGGCGTACATCGCGGCCATCACGGCCAGCAGCACCTGCGCGGTGCAGATGTTGCTGGTCGCCTTGTCGCGGCGGATGTGCTGCTCGCGGGTCTGCAGCGCCAGACGAAACGCCGGCGCGCCATCACTGTCCACGGACACACCGACCAGCCGCCCCGGCAACTGGCGCGCATGCTTGGCGTGCACGGCCAGGTAGCCGGCGTGCGGCCCGCCGAATCCCATTGGGACACCGAACCTTTGGGTGCTGCCGAACGCGACGTCGGCGCCGATGTCGCCGGGCGGGGTGATCAACGTGAGGGCCAGCAGGTCGGCGCCGACGGCGACCAGCGCGCCCCGCTCGTGCGCCGCCGAGACCAGGGCCGCCCAGTCGGTGATCCGGCCGCTGGCGCCCGGCAGCTGGGTGATGACGCCGAAGAAGTCCCCGTCGGGCAGGCCGTCACGCAGGTCGGCGGTGACGATCTCGATGCCCAACGGCCTGGCCCGCGTGGCCAGCACGGCCGCGGTCTGCGAAAAGACGTCGACGTCCACGACGAGCCGGTTCGCCCCGCCGCGAACGGCGCGGTGCATCAGGGTCATGGCCTCGGCCGCCGCGGTGCCCTCGTCGAGCATCGACGCATTGGCGACCTCCAGGCCGGTCAGGTCGGCCACCATCGTCTGGAAGTTCAGCAGCGCCTCCAGCCGGCCCTGGCTGATCTCCGGCTGATAGGGCGTGTACGCGGTGTACCAGGCCGGGTTCTCCATGATGTTGCGCAGCAACACCGGCGGCGTGAGCGTGTCGTAGTAGCCCTGCCCGATCATCGACACGGCCACGGTGTTGGCGTCGGCCAGGGCGCGCAGCTCGGCGAGCGTCTCGGCCTCGGTGGCGGGGGGCGGCAACTGGTCCAGGCCCGGCGCGGCGCCGCCGTCGGGGCGCGTGTCGAGGATGCCGGCCGGAACCGCCTTGGACGCCAGCTCGTCTAACGAGTCGACCCCGATGACGTCGAGCATGGCGGCGATGGCCGGGCCGTCGGGGCCGATGTGCCGCGCTGCGAAGGTTGATTGATCGGCCACGTCGAACTCCTGAGGTCGAGGGACTAACGGCCCTCTCCCTCTGTCTTCACCCGTTCGCCGGGCGCCTGAGAGATTCGGCGCCGGCTGCTGCCGGGGCGCCTTTCCCCATCGGCGGGTGGGACCGCTGCCGGTCCGCACCGCTTTCCAGAGGCGTCGTTAACTCGCGCGGTCCGGGTGCCTGAGAGGTTGACGGAGAGGTGTTGCTCCTTCGGCGCCCGTGACTGGCAGCCACGAGACTCTCCCGCCCGAGTGCGACGCGCGGACCAGTTTACCCGGGGTCAGCCGATCTTGCGGTCGCGGTGCTTGCGCCGCGACGCCAGCTCGTCCTCCGGGGCCGCGATCGACTCGCCGCCGTCGGCGCGCTCGCCGTGGAAGTCGGCGATCACGCCGGTCAGCTCGCGCATCGCGCCCGACACCGCGATGCCGAACACGCCCTGCCCGCCCTGCAGCAGGTCGACGACCTCTTCGGCCGAGGTGCACTCGTAGACGGTGGTGCCGTCGGAGAACAGCGTGATGTTGGCCAGGTCCTGGACGCCGCGCTGGCGCAGGTGGTCGACGGCGACGCGGATGTTGTGCAGCGAGATGCCGGTGTCGAGCAGTCGCTTGACGATCTTGAGGACCAGGATGTCCTTGAACGAGTAGAGCCGCTGGCTGCCGGAGCCCGCCGCGCTGCGGATCGACGGGACCACCAGCGACGTGCGCGCCCAGTAGTCCAGCTGGCGGTAGGTGATGCCGGCGATCTGGCACGCGCTCGGCCCGCGGTAGCCCACCAGCTCGTCGGGCACGGAATCGTCGGGGAACAGCCCGGGCTGCACCGGTGCACTCGCTGCGGAGACGGGTTGGTCGCTGCTCGCGGCGTTCGCTTGGTCAGCTAGGTCTAGCTGCTCTTGACGTGGCTGCTCGCTCACGGGGGTTCCTCTCGCCGATCGCGCTGTCATCGTTAGCTGCGTCTCTGGCTGCAGCGCAGCCACGTTTGCTCAGGCCCGAGTGCTAGTGAGCTTACGCTTTTCGATAGCCGCCGCGCCCTAAGTCGTGATCAAAGTATGGCGGCCGCGGGCCCAACTGGCAGCACTATCGGCCAGCGTGTCGAGATCGCGGCGCCAGATGAGATGGATCCGTGATGTCGGCGTCCAGCCTAGTACCCGCGGAACGGCCCCCGCCGCGCGACTAGGTGGCCTTGAAGTCGTCGGGCGACACGCTGTCGAGAAACTCCTTGAACTTCTCGACCTCGTCCTCGCGCACGGCGGTGTTGGCCTCTTCGTCGCTCTCGTCCGGGATGAGCAGACCCGCCTGGGCGAGCACGGCCTCCTCGACGTAGATCGGGACGCCGACCCGCAGGGCGATCGCCACCGAGTCCGACGGGCGGGCCGAGACCGTGATGTTGCGGTCGAAGACCAGGTCGGCGTAGAACGTGCCCTCCTGGAGATCGACGATCCGCACCTCTTTCAGCGAATGCCCAAGCGCGGCAATGAGATCGCGGATCAGGTCATGCGTCAGCGGCCGGGGCGGTTCGACGCCCTGCTGCTCCAGCGCGATGGCGGCGGCTTCGGACTGACCGATCCAGATTGGCAGGTAGCGGTCACCGTTAGCCTCGCGCAGCAACAGCACCGGCTGGTTCTGCGGTTGCTCGACGCGAATGCCGACAACACGAACTTCACCCATCTGTGTCTGCCCTCCGCAACTCTTCAGCCCGCCGAACACCAAGCTGTCCAACGAAGTCTAATCCTCAGCGATGCAGAACGTCGCGAACGGCAGACTTGATCAGCGAGGTGTGCAATGTGATCGCGAGCGCGGCGACCTCCCGCGCCAGGTCGTCGGCGCGGTCCCGGGCGCCGGCCTTGCCGGCCTTGACGAGCGGCCCCGCGATCTGGGCGATCAGATCGGACTGCCGGTCGGCCGCGGAACGGAAGGCGCGCAGGTGCCTCGGTTCGACGCCGTATTCGGCCAGGGCCCGCGCGCATTGGAGGATGACCACGGCGTGTTCGTCGAAGAACCGGCCCGGGCCGGTGGTGATCACCCCCGCCCGGAGCAGCGCCGTCAGCAGTTCGTCGTCCACCCCGGAACGCTCCAGGAGATCCTCTCGGCTCAGCCGGACCCGCGGCGGGGCCACCGCCGCCGCGTCGGGCTGGGCGCCCGCGGCGGCCTCGGCGACCGCGCCGGCGTCCCCGCCGTCCGGAACCGACACCAATCGCGGTATCCCGTAAGGCGATCCGATCGGGGGCAGCTCACCGTCGGGCAGCGCGTCCAGCTGTGCCCGGATCACCTTCAGGGGCAGGTAGTGGTCGCGCTGCGCGGTGAGGATGAACCGCAGCCGCGCGCAGTCGTACGCGGTGAACCTGCGATACCCCGACGCGGCGCGCTGCGGCGTCACCAGTCCTTCGGCCTCCAGGAATCGAATCTTGGAGATCGTGACATCGGGGAAATCCGGCCTCAACAGGTCGAGGACCGCCCCGATCGACATCCCGGCCAGTGCCGGGCTATCGGGTGCGCTCACTGCCCTCCTTCACTACCCTCCGGAATCTCCGTCGTCGCCCTGCTTGGGTCCGGTCAAGAACACCAACCGGAACTTGCCGATCTGCACTTCGTCGCCGTTGGCCAGCACCGCCGAATCGACGGGCTCGCGGTTGACGTACGTGCCATTCAGGCTACCGACGTCGACGACGTGAAACTCGTTATTTTCCAACCTGAATTCGGCGTGGCGACGGCTGACGGTGACGTCGTCGAGGAAGATGTCGCTGTCGGGATGCCGACCGGCGGACGTGATGGCCTGGTCGAGCAGGAACCGCGACCCGGCGTTAGGTCCGCGCTTGACGACCAGCAACGCCGAGCCGGCCGGGAGTCCTTCGACGCCCGACACCGCGCTCTCGGTCCCCGCCTGGGCGGGCGCGTCGAGTTCGTTGAGAAAGTCGGCACGAAAGACCGAAGTCGTTTCCACCGTGACTTCGTCAGAGGTCTGGTCGTTATCCATGTCCGTCACGCGCTGCTCCTCACTGGCCGCTGTGGCGTTATCCGAACCGGGCCGTTGGCCCGGCTCCCCTCTAGGTTTGTCGAGGTTTTCTGAGTTTCTCTAGCCCCGCACTGCTGATTACTTGACCGTCTCGTGTCTATCAAGTGTCGATCTGTTGACCGTACCGCGCACCGTTCGCAATGTGCCCCCCACCGGACGATCGGAAGCCCGACCGACGTGAACCGCGTGCGCCGCCCGCAGCACCGAGCGGGGCTGGCAGGCACCTTAGCAATCGTCATTCGGTCAGCGTCCCGCGGTAGGCCTCCGGGTCGAGCAGCGCCGAGATCGCCGACTCGAGCTCGGCGGCGTCCGAGACCTGGACGTCGACCAGCCAGCCCGACCCGTAGGGGTCGGAGTTGACCAGCTGCGGGCTGCCCTCCAGGTCGGCGTTGACCGCCAAGACCGTGCCCGAGACCGGTGCGAACAGGTCCGACACCGACTTCGTCGATTCCACCTCGCCGAAGGATTCGCCCGCGCTCACCTGGCTGCCCACGTCGGGCAGCTGGACGAAGACGACGTCGCCGAGCGCCGACTGCGCGAAGTCGGTGATACCGACCCGCACGGTGTCCTCACCGCTGCGTCGAACCCATTCGTGTTCGGCGGTGTAGTGCAGATCGGACGGGATATCGCTCACGGGGGATCCTGTTCTGGTCGCTGCCAACGAGGCACGTTCACTTGACGGGCTGAGCGTATTGGTGCGGTTTTGGTTGTCGCAAGGTGGTCACGTCGACCCGGTCGGCCTGCTGGACCGACATGTGGGCGCCGACGCGCTTGATGCTGTCCTCGGCCCCGCCGGGGATGTTCATCGCGGCGGCCAGCGTGGGCGGATCGCCAATCGCCAGAATCGAATACGGCGACGACAGGGTCTTGGTGTCCACGGTCAACGAGCCCGGCGTACCCACTATCCAGGTATCGACACCTACCCGGACGGATTGGTGCGCGTCGTTGATCTCGATCGCTTCGGCGCCGGCGGCACGCAGCTCGTTGAGCACGTCGAGCATCGCCTCCGGTGACACCCCCGGGCCCGGGTCGTCGATAGTGATCGTGACGCCGGGGCCGGTGGCGCCGACGGCGCCGACCAGGATGGACAGCGCGGCGAGCCGGGCCTGGGCGCTCTGGATGGCGGCCTGATCGTTGTTGCCGGACGCCTGCAACGAATTCAGCGTGTTTTGCAGCTCGCCGACTTCGGTGTTCAGCGTGGCCTCGCGCTGCCGCAGCGAGTCCAGCAGCACCAACAGGTCGGCGGGACGGGCGGTGTCCAGCGAGTCGCCCGACTTGGTCTGGCGGACCTGGGTGACGATGGCGATCCCCAGAACGAGGCACAGCACGACCGCCAGCGCACCGAAGGCCAGCCGCGAGCGACCGGCCCGCAGCATCGCGGACAGCCCCGTGCGGTGCACCGGGCCGATCTCGGGCCGTGGGCGGTGCGGTGGCAGTTCGTGCCGGCCGCGATGCGCACCCGCGCCCGCGGTGGGCTCGGCCGGCGCGTCGCGACTTTCCCTGTCTTCGGGCGGGTCTTGGCTCACGGCCCTTATGCCCCGAACAGCCGGCGCCGCAGGGCGGCGGCGTTGCCGAAGATGCGGATGCCCAGCACGACGATGATCGCGGTGGACAGCTGGGTGCCGACGCCCAGTTGGTCGCCGACGTAGACGATGAGCGCGGCCACAAAGACGTTGAACACGAACGAAATCACGAAGACCTTGGGGTCGAAGATCCGCTCGAGGTAGGCGCGCAGTCCACCGAACACCGCGTCCAGCGCGGCCACCACCGCGATCGGCAGATAGGGCTGGACGACCTCCGGGACGGCGGGGTGGAAGACCAAACCCAGCACGATGCCGACCGCGAGCGCCACGATGCCGATCATGCTCGGTTTCCTCTCGGCATGTCTCTCACTGGGGCCCAATCTGTTTGGCGAACTTGACATCCCGCATCGGTCCGGCCGGCAGCGACAGGCCGTCGGCGATGTTCACGGTGACGACGACACCGTAGGAGGATTCCAGCAGCCTAAGCCGCTGCAGGCCGGGGCTGTTGTCGAAGACGTCGCGCATCGAGTGCGGCGGCCCGACCGCCAGGATCTGGTAGGGGCTGCTGGTGGGGTTGTTGTCGACGAGGATCGCCCCGCCGGCCTGCCGGATGGTGACGTTGGGTCCGATCCGGACGCCGCCGACGGAGATGGCTTCGGCGCCGCTGGCCCACAGCGAGTTGACGACCAGCTGCAGGTCGCGGTCCAGGATGATCTGCCTGCTGCCGTTGATGCGCTGCTTGGAAACGTCGGAAAGGTTCGGGCCGGCACCGGGATCCGTCACGGTGACCGCCAGGCCGGGACCGATGACCGCCGTGCTCGCCGCCGCCAGGCTCAGCGCGTCGAGACTGGCCAGCAGCCGCTGCCCCTGGGCGTTTTCGGCCAGTGCGTGGCGCTGCACGTCGTCGACTCGGCTCGAGAGCGCGCTGCGCTGTTGGCCCAGCTTGGCCGCGGCGGCCTCCGAGGAACGCACGCTTTCCAACAGCAGCTGCTGCGCGGTGCGCACGCCTGGCGCCACCGAGCGCGCCTGCGCGACCGCCGCGGCGAACACCGTCGCGATCAGCAGCGCGGCCAGGGCTTGCCACAGCCAGCCGAAGGCGCGGTCGCGGCCGCTCGGCGCCGCGCTCTCGCTGTCGCGTTTGGCCGCGGCCGCGGCGTAGCCGGGGTCCAGGTGCTCCGAGAGCAGGGCGCGCAGCAGCGAGGGCACCGGGATCAGCTGGGGCCGCGCCGCGGCGTGGGCGCTGCGGCCGGCGTTGGGGTCATAGCCGCCGAGCAGGCGGTCCGCGTCAGTCATGGCCACCCGCCTTGCGGGTAACCGGCTGGCGGTCGCGCTGTTTCAGCATGGGCATGCGGCGCACCACCAACGTCATCTGCACCGCATACAGCACGAACGCCCACAGGTACGTGTACAAGCCCCAGCCCAAAAAGCCCCAGCCGCAGGCCCTCAGCACGCGACTCCACTCCGCGCCGCCGGTGCCCAGCAGGACCAACGGAAAGCCGGCCATCAACGCGAAGGTGGCGCCCTTGCCGACGTAGGTCACCGGCAGCGCCGACAGCCCGCGGCTGCGCAGCAGCGGGAGCGTGGCGGCCAGCAGCCCGTCGCGCACCAGCAGCGTGATGACGAACCACCACGGCACGATCCCGTCGATCGCCAGGACGATCGGGACGGTCACCATGTAGAGCCGGTCCACCGCCGGGTCCAGCAGAACGCCCAGCCGCGAGGACTGGTTGAGCGTGCGGGCGATCTTCCCGTCGGCCCAGTCCGAGGCCCCGCTGAACATCAGGATCGCCACCGCCCAGCCGTTGGCGTGGGCGAACAGCAGGACGTAGACGAAAACCGGGATGAGCAGCAGGCGGATCGCGCTGAGCGCGTTGGGCACCGTCAGCACCCGATCGGGCGGAAGCGCGGGCTCCATGAGCCGTGACATTAGCCGAACGCCGAGCGGGCGGCTGAGCTCAGCGGAACACCCCGGGCAGGCTCAGGGTCGACAGCGTGTCGTCGGACAGCGGGTTGTCGTTGACCATGTAGGTCCACGTCGACGTCGGCCGCGCCAGCTTGGACAGGTCCAGCCCCGGCTCCTCTTCGAGCACGTTCGCGGTTTCGAACGTCTGCTGGGCCGCCTCGATGGCGTCGGCGGCGAGCGACGCGAACGCGTCGACCGCCATCCGGTGGAACTCGTCCAGCGGATTCTGCCGGCCCAGCGCGCGCAGGTGAATGCTCTCGCGGATGTCGGCGAGATAGGCCAGATGGTCGGCCCAGCCCCGGTCGAGGTGATACAGCATGATGAGCCGGCAGATCTTCTCCAGTCGTTCTTCGGAGAGGTCCTCGGCGAGTTCCTCGTAGCGGTCCGGCGCCAGCTCGGCGAGCTCCTCGCGCGCGGTCGCGGTGCGCAGCAACGTGTTTCGGCGATCGACGATGATCGCGCGCTGCTGCGCGATCAGCTGGTTGTAACGCCAGGTGTTCGCGTGCACGTCGAGCATCCGGCCCTCGGCGACCCGCTGGGCGTGGTCGAGCATCCCGGCCGCCTTGGGGCTGACGATCCGGCCGTCCTCGTCGGTCTGCATCGGGAGCTTGTTTTGGTCGAGGTTGGCCGCGACGACGTCGTCCTCCCAACTGGAGAAGAACACCGACGATCCCGGGTCGCCCTGCCGTCCCGCGCGGCCGCGCAGCTGGTTGTCGAGGCGCTGGGTGTGGTGGCGGCCGGTGCCGACGACGTGCAGCCCGCCCAGTTCGGCGACGCGGTCGTGGTCGGCCTCGTCGGACCCGCCGAGGCGGATGTCGGTGCCCCGCCCGGCCATCTGGGTCGACACGGTCACCGTGCCGTACTCGCCGGCCTCGGCGATGACCTTCGCCTCTTCGGCGTCGTTCTTCGCGTTGAGCACCACCGCGGGAACGCCGCGGCGCAGCAGCCGCTCGTGCAGCTCCTCGGACTCGGCCACGTCGCGGGTGCCGACCAGCACCGGCTGCCCGGTCTCGTGCACCTCGGCGATGTGCGCGACGATCGCGTCGTTCTTGGCGGCCGCGGTGATGTAGACCCGGTCGGCCTCGTCCTCGCGAATGTTGGGCTCGTTCGGGGGGATTGGCGACACGCCGAGCTTGTAGAACTGGCGCAGCTGCTCGCCGGCCGCCAGCGCGGTGCCGGTCATGCCGCAGACGGTGGCGTAGCGGTTGATCAGCGCCTGCACGGTGATGGTGTCGAGCACCTCGCCGGTCTCGGTGGTCTCGATGCCCTCCTTCGCCTCGACGGCGGCCTGCAGACCGTCGGGCCAGCGCTGCAGTTGCGCGATGCGGCCGCGGGCGGAGTTGATCAGGTGCACCGCGTCGTCGCGCACGATGTAGTGCACATCGCGCTGCAGCAGCACGTGCGCGTGCAGCGCCACGTTGACCTCGGTGAGGGTGGTGCCGACGTGCTCCTCGGAGTACAGGTCGATGCCGCCGAGCGCCTTTTCTACCTTGCGGGCGCCGACGTCGGTCAAATGCACGTTGCGGCTGTCGGCATCGGTCTCGTAATCGGTGCCGGCGTCTAGCGTGCCGACCAGCTTGATGATCTCCAGCCGCGGCGTCTCGCGGTGGGTGGTGCCGGCCAGCACCAGCGGCACCAGCGCCTCGTCGACCAACACCGAGTCGGCTTCGTCGATGAGGGCCACGTCGGGATTGGGTGACACCAGGTCGTCGACGTCGGTCGCCAGCTGGTCGCGCAGCACGTCGAAGCCGATCTCGTTGACCGAGGCATAGGTGACGTCGCAGCCGTAGGCGGCCCGGCGCTCCTCGCTCGTCGAGTCCGCGGTGATCCAGCCGACCGTCAGCCCCAGGGCTTCCAGCAGCGGGCCCATCCACTCCGCGTCGCGCCGGGCCAGGTAGTCGTTGATGGTCACGACGTGGACGTGCCGTCCCGCAAGGGCGTAGCCGGCGGCCGCGATCGCCCCTGACAGGGTCTTGCCCTCCCCGGTGGCCATCTCGATCACGTCGCCGGCGAGCATGCGCAACGCACCTAGCAGCTGGACATCGAAGGGACGGAGCCCGGTCGCCCGCTCGGCCGCTTCCCGGGCGATCGCGAGGAACTGCGGGATGTCGGCGGACTCCGCGAGGTCCTCGAGCTTGAGCAGCCCCGTTGCCGCGCGCAGCTTCTCGTCGCTGAGGCCGGCCGCCTTCTCGTCGTACTCCGACGAGGCGGTGACCTCAGCGAGGGACCGCGTCTGGTTCTTCTCCGTGCTGGCGCCCAGCAGCCGCCAGAATCGGCTACTCAGGCGGCCGGGCTGCGTCCGGGTGGTCTTTGGCACAGGTCAACGGTACGCGAGCCACCCGCTCCCGCGAGCGTGCGTGTTTGTCCGCGACACGCCGGACACCGACGTGCAATTGCGCACGCTCGCGACGGAGGGGCCCGCCTAGGCGAGGTTGGAGCGGCGCGGGTAGGCGACGGCCGGGTCGGTGAGCACGTTGACGACGGCGGGCAGCCCGTTGGCGAAGGCGCGCTCCAGCGCGGGCCGCAACTCGGCGGGCGCGGCCACCAGCTCCCCGTGGGCGCCCAGGGCGCGGGCCACCTCGTCGTAGCGGGTGCCCGGACGCAATTCCGCCACCACCGAGTAGCCGTACAGCGCCTCCATCGGGTGTTTTTCGAGACCCCAAATCCCGTTGTTGCCGATGATCGACACGACCGGCACGCCGTGGCGAACCAGGGTGTCCCACTCCATTCCGCTGAAGCCGAACGCGCCGTCGCCCTGCAGCAGCACGACCTGGCGGTCGGGCCGGGCCAGCTTGGCGGCCAACGCGTAGCCGGGGCCCGACCCGAGGCAGCCGAACGGGCCGCTGTCCAGCCAGCAACCGGGCAGGTAGCTGTCGATCACCCGCCCGGCGTAGGACCCGAAGTCGCCCGCGTCGATGACGACGATGGCGTCGCGGTCCAGCAGCGGCGCCAGCTCCGCGTACACCCGCATCGGATGCAGCGGGATCCGATCGTCGGCCAGCTCGGCCTTCTCCTGGGCGCGTGCCGCGATCTCGGCGGTTCGTAGCCCGGCGACCCAGTCCGGGTGTGCGGTGCCGCGCCTGGCGGCGAGGGCCGAAAGGATCGAGCTGAGGTCGCCGTACAGGCCGGCGGCGATGGGCCGGGGATGCTCGCGGACGGGTTCGCCGCGGTCGGCCACGATCAGCTGCGTTTCGGGCCCGAACACCTTGCCGAAGCCCAACCTGAAATCCATTGGCACACCGACGATCAGCGCGACGTCGGCCTCGCCCAGCGCCTTGCCGCGCACCCGCGAGAAGGCCATCGGGTGGTCGGCCGGCACCGCGCCGCGGGCCATCCCGTTCATCAGCACCGGAATCTGAAGTTCCTCCGCGAGGCGCAGCAGCGCCGCCTCGCCGTGTCCCCACCAGACGTTGGTGCCCGCCATGATGACCGGCCGCTGCGCCGCCGCCAGCAGGTCGACGGCGCGGTCGAGGGCCTGGGCATCCGGGGCCGGGCCGGGCGGCACCGCGCTCAAGGCGCCGGGCCGGCCGTCATCCTCCGACATCGAAAAGGCGTGGTCCATCGGAAAGTCGACGAACCCCACGCCGGACGGGGCGCCGACGGCCGCGCGCAACGCCTCGTCCAGCAGCCGGCCGGCGTCGTCGGCCGACTGCGCGGTGGCGGCGAATCGGGCCAGCGGCGCCACGAACGGCACATGGTCGATCTCCTGCAGCGAGCCCATGCCCCAGCGCCCCGCGGGGGCCCGGCCACCCAGGACCACCAGGGGCGACTGGTTCTGCTGCGCCGCGGCCATCGCGCTCATCCCATTGGTGACGCCCGGCCCGGCGGTCAAGGCGGCCACGCCGGGCAGCCTCGTCACCTTCGACCAGCCCTCGGCGGCGAACGTCGCGGTCTGTTCGTGGCGGGTGTCGATCAGCCGGATCCCCTCGTCGCGGCACCCGTCGTAGATGGAGAACAGGTGGCCGCCCGATAGGGTGAACACGGTGTCGATGCCGCTGGCCTTGAGCCGGCGTGCGATGAGTCGGCCGGCATGTACGGTCTGGCTGGACGGAGCGTCGATGCTCATCCAGGCAGCCTATCGGCAATCACTCGGGTACCTTCGCCGAAGGATTTTGTGTCAGGCCTCGACCTTAAGGAGACATCGACCATGGGCCCGAAGCCGTTTACGCCGTCGATCAATTGGTCGGCGGCACCCATGGATTCCCTGCGCTGGATCGCCATCGCCTGGGCGATCGGCGCCGTCTGTCTTCTCGCCGTGCTGGTGGCGTTCCGGTACCTGACCCCTTGGGGCCGGCAGTTCTGGCGGATCACCCGCGGCTACTTCTTGGGCCCGTCGAGCGTCAAGGTGTGGGCGATGCTGGGGGTGCTGTTGCTGTCGGTGCTCTGTTCGGTGCGGCTCACCGTGCTGCTGAGCTACCAGGGCAACGACCTGTACACGGCGGTGCAGAAGGCCGTGCAGGGCATTGCGGCCGACGACGCCAACGTGAAACAGTCCGGGATTCATGGCTTTTGGATGTCGATCGGGATCTTTTCCGTGCTCGCCACGCTGTATGTCATCCGGTTCATGATCGACATCTATCTGACCCAGCGATTCATCATCGCCTGGCGCGTCTGGCTGACCGCCCACCTCACCGACGACTGGCTGGAGGGCAAGGCCTACTACCGGGACCTGTTCATCGACAACACCATCGACAACCCGGACCAGCGCATCCAGCAGGACATCGACATCTTCACGGCCAACGCCGGGGGCACCCCGAACATCCCGTCCAACGGGACGGGCAGCACCCTGCTGTTCGGGGCCGTCAACGCGGTGGCCTCGGTGATCTCCTTTGCCGCGATCCTGTGGCAGCTCTCCGGGAATCTGGAACTTTTCGGCTTGGTGTTGCCGCGCGCCATGTTCGTCACCGTCCTGGTCTACGTGCTGGTCGCGACCGTGGTCGCGGTCTGGCTGGGCCACCCGCTGATTTGGCTGAGCTTCAACAACGAAAAGCTCAACGCCGCATTCCGTTACGCGCTGGTGCGGTTGCGCGACGCGGCCGAGGCGGTGGGCTTCTACCGCGGTGAACGAGTCGAGCGGGCGCAACTGTGGCGGCGCTTCACCCCGATCATCGCCAACTACCGCAAGTTCGTGCGCCGGACCATCATCTTCAACGGGTGGAACTGGTCGATGTCGCAGATCATCGTCCCGCTGCCGTGGGTGATCCAGGCGCCGCGGCTGTTCGCCGGGCGGATCGACTTCGGCGACGTCGGCCAGAGCGCGACTGCCTTCGGCAACATCCAGGATTCGCTGTCGTTCTTCCGCAACAACTACGACGCGTTTGCCGCGTTTCGCGCGGCGATCATCCGATTGCACGGGCTGGTCGACGCGAACAGCCAGGGCCGCGCGCTGCCGACGATCCTGGTCAAGCCGAGCGACGAGGCAACCGTCGAGCTCCGCGGTGTCGAGGTGCGCACGCCGGCCGGAGACCAGTTGATCGACCCGCTCGATGTGGCACTCGACGACGGCGACTCGCTGGTGATCACCGGCCGGTCGGGCGCCGGCAAGACCACCTTGCTGCGCAGCCTCGCCGAGTTGTGGCCGTACGCGTCCGGGACCCTGTGCCGCCCCGACGGCGACAACGCCACGATGTTCCTGTCGCAGTTGCCCTACGTGCCGCTCGGCAGCCTGCGCGGCGTGATCTGCTACCCGAACGAGCCGGCGAACGTCTCCGACGGCGAATTGCAGGACGTGCTGACGAAGGTGGCCTTGGCGCCGCTGATCGGCCGCCTCGACGAGGAGCAGGACTGGGCCAAGGTGCTCTCCCCCGGGGAGCAGCAGCGCGTCGCGTTCGCCCGCATCCTGCTCACCAGGCCGAAGGCGGTGTTCCTCGACGAGGCCACCTCGGCTCTCGACGAGGGGCTGGAGTTCGCGCTGTATCAGCTGGTGCGCACCGAGTTGCCGGACACCGTGTTGGTCAGCGTCAGCCACCGGCCCACCGTCGAGCAGCATCACCGACAACAGCTGCAGTTGCTCGGCGGCGGCCAGTGGCGGCTCGGCCCGGTGGAGAAGGAACCCGCCGGGGTCTAGGCGTTTGCGTTGCGGGCCAACGCGCGGCGAGCCTGCAAATTCGCAGGGGTTTACTCGCAGTTTCGCTGCGAAATTACAGCCTCGACGCCGCGCGCCGATTACGACCGCGCGCCCGCGGCCTCCCGGGCCGCATGAGCCCCGGCGCGGCGCCCGAAGAACGAGCCCTCCCCCAGCTGCGTTCCACTCGCGTAGCCCTTGCCGTCCTGGGCGATGTTGGACGCGCACGCGCCCACCGCGTACAGGCCGGGAACCACGGTGCCGTCCTCGCGTTGCACCTGCCCGTCGACCGACACCGCCAGCCCGCCGACGGTGAATCCGGCGTACATCGCCTTGCCCAACGACATGTCGAATGCGCCCCAGGGCCCTTTGTCTTGCGCGGCAAGGAATTCCGGCTGCTTGTGGAAATCGGGGTCCTCGCCGCGGGCGGCGTGCGTGTTGTAGCGGTCCAGGGTCGCGACCAGGTTGCCCTGCGGGATGCCCAGCGCGGCTTCCATCTCGGGCACGGTCTCCCAGCCGTCGATGAGCGGCACCAGCGGCATCTTGGGATGCTCCAGGTGCGCCTCGTCGACGATCAGGAACGCCGCGCTGTCCGGCTGATCCATGATGAAGCCCGCCGTGCGGGAGTGGTAGGAGTCTTCGGCCACGAACCGCTGTCCGAGCTTGTTCACAATGATCCCGGTGAGCAGGATCGACGGCGGGTAGGGCGGCGCCGTGATGAAGATCTGATCCATGTGCTGGGTGGCGCCGCCCGCGGAGACGCCCATCCGGATGCCCAGGCCGTCGTCGTAGGTATTGCCGAGCACGAACGGCTTCTCGCCCAACTTCGGGGTGTACTTGGCTACCATCTCCGGGTTCATCACGAATCCCCCGGCAGCGATGATCACCGACTTCGCCTTGATCGCACCGGTTTCGGAGAATTGCTTCCACAGCACGCCGGTCACCGCGCCGGCGTCGTCCACGATCAGCTGGCTCGCGCCGGTCTCGTATCGCACCTGCACGCCGAGGCTGGCGGCCCGCTTGAGGAGCAGGTCGATCACCATGCTGGCGCCACCGGTGTCGCCGGGCACCGGTACCTTGTGACCGCGCGGCGCCGGGACCGCCTTCTCCAGGAAGGGCCACACCTTCTCGTTGCCGGTGAACATCAACCCCTCGGTGTTCGGCTGGATCACGGCCTTGCCCGGGAAGTAGCTGCGCTCGAATTGAAAACCCAAGTCTTCCAACCAATTGAAGTGTTCGACGCTGCCCTCGCAATAGGCGCGAATCTTCGCGTGGTCCGGCTGCCGCGACACCGCGACGAGGTATTTGTACATCTCCTCGGCCGAGTCGGGGTGGCCGGTCGCCTCCTGCACGGCGGTCCCGCCGCCGAGGTAAAAGTGGCCTCCCGCAAGGGAAGTCGTGCCGCCCGCCGCGGCGGCGCGCTCGAGCACCAGCACCTTCGCGCCCGCGGCCGCCGCGCTTACCGCCGCGCACCCGCCGCCGATGCCGAAACCGATCACCACCACGTCGACCTCGTCCGACCACGACGGGACGGTGTCCGCGTTGACGGTCGCCGGAATCTCGGTGCTCATTGGCGCCACTCCTCTTCGTCACTGCGTTCCGCATCGTCGTCGGCGCGGCTCACTGCTGCTCCCGTTTTATGTAGTCGTAGAACGCCCTCATCTCGGGTGGGACGTAGGCGATTTCCAGATACGGCACCCCCGCCTGCGGCGCCGACACATAGGCAAACTGGATGCCGCCGGGCATCACACCCTGCTGCACGACCGGCGCCCCCTTTGCCGCGGCCTCCGCCAGGAGGGCGTCGAATCCCTCGGGGCTCGGCGCTTCGGTGCAGATGTGGTGCAGGCCGGGCGGCGATTCGCGCAGAAAGTCACTATAGATGTTCTCCCCGCGAACCGGTGAGATCAGCTCCAGCTGCATGTCCCCGAGATAGCTCAGCGAGATGCTGGCGACGAAATCGGCGGGCCGGCCGAGATAGCTGCAGCTGTCCGGGGCAAATTGCACCTCGGGTATCCGCACCCACTTCCGAACGCCTAACAGGCCGGTGAGGGCGGTTTCTGTGGCATCCAGGTCGGGGGTGACCCAGGCGATCTGCGTCGGCGATTGGGTGGGAAGGGTCATCGCCTCGCAGGATAGCCCAGCCGCTCGGCCGCCAGAAAGGGCGCGGTAGGACTTTGCCGTACGCGGCCGCGTCGGCCACCCGGCGACGCGATGAACACGTTCTAATTCGGCGGTTCAGTGCTGGGTCAGCACGTCCACCAGCAGCCGCATCTGAGTGTCGAACACCGCTGCCGGGTCGGTCAGGGTATCGGTGCCGTATTGCCCGAACACCTCCAAACTGATGGCGCCCAGGACGCCCGCCCACAGCAGGAAGCACTTGGCGATCACCAGGTCGTCTCCCGGAAATCCGAACTCGTCGCGAATTCGTCCGAAATCAGACGACATCGGTTGCGGTGCAAGATCATTCGTCAAACGGATGTCTCCGGTCGCGATGCCGGCCGCCACGGCGTCGAAGAGGGCGCCGACCACGCGGGTGCCGGCCGGGACGGTGCGCTCGGCGGGCGCGTGATAGCCGGGGACTGGGCTGCCGTACAGCAGGGCCCAGCGGGCGGGATCGGCCACGGCCCACTCCCGCGCCGCCCGTGCGATGGCGATGACGTCGTCGCTCCACGCCTCGCCCGCTGTCTCACGGGCCCGGTCCACGGTGTCGGCCAGGTCCGTATAGGCGTCCACCACCAGCAGGGTCAGCAACTCGTCGCGGCTGGACACGTATCGATACACCGCCGAGGACACCATGCCCAGGTCGCGGGCGATCGCGCGCACCGACAGCCCTGCGGCGCCCCCCTCCACCAGTTGGCGGCGGCCGAGTTCGATGATTCGCGCCTCGATCTGCTCCCGCGATTCCTGGCGTTTGCCCACGCGGCCAGTCTGACACAACCGAGAACACCGCTCTTGCTTTTTGGCGGCGGCTGTGGCAGCGTGTCGGCAATGAGAGCACCGCTCTCGGATCCCGTTGGAGAGGACGCACCATGGCCACGCGCTACGAACAACCGAATCGGGTGGCCCGCGCCGCCAACGCGGTGATCCGCTGGCTCGCCGAGCTGGGGATCAGCATCGCCGGGACCCGTGCCCTACACGTCCGGGGCCGCAAGAGCGGAAAACCGCGCGCGGTGGTGATCAACCTGCTCACGGTCGACGGCGTCGACTACCTGGTCTCACCGCGCGGCAACACGCAGTGGGCCCGCAACGTGCGGGCGGCGGGCGTCGTCGAGGTGGGCCCGCGCTGGCGCCGGCGACGCGCTCGCGTCAGCGAGGTGGCCGATGCGAATAAGCCCGAAGTCCTGAGGCGCTATCTGGGCCGCTGGTACTGGCAGGTCAAGGACTACGTCGGCGGGCTGACGCCGGATTCCACCGACGAGCAGCTGCTCGCCGGGGCGCCCTCGATTCCGGTGTTCGTGCTCGAGCCCGCCGGCTGACTTATCGGGGGTTGGGCGGCGTCGCCCCGAGATCCTGGCGGACCTGGTCCGAGGTGGCCCGCCACGACACCGCCGCGGGCAGGTCGCCCCAGACGCTGTTGAATATTCCCACGATCTCCCCCGGGCCGCCGGCGGGTGCCAGGTACACCGGTCCCCCGGAATCGCCCCGCTGGCTCTGGACGCCGTGCGACATGGTGAACCATCCGTTGTTGACGCTCTCGACGGTCCCGCAGGTCTCACCCGTGACCACGCCGAAGTGGCACACGGCCTGGCCCGGCTGAAGCGCCAGGGAGGGGTTGGATTCCAGCGGCCGCCCGCCCGGCAGGACGTTGTTGGCAGTGACACCGCTGTCCAGGACGATCGCCTCGTAGTCGTTGATCGTCTGATCGGTGGCCACGGTGGTGCCGCTGGGCGTGTTGTCGCGGAACGTGGCCTGACGCCCGATGACGTTGTGTTCGCGGTCGTAGACGACGCCGCTGCCGCGGCAATGCCCCGCGGTGAACGCGATCTTCAGGGCAGGGTCGACGTAGGCCAGGGTGCACAGGCGGTTGTCCTGGTGGATTTCCATCCCGGGAAAGACGACTGGGGGGTCCGCCTTGGCGGGCAGGGGCGGCAGCCACGATGCGACTGCCACGACGGAAGCCGAGGCGGCGAATGCGTGCAGTGCCAGGCGGCGCATGTTGAGCTCCGATCCCTCCGTGAAATGCCGGCCCGAAGGGTGACGTTACGGCTTGATCTCACCCCTCGCTCATCTTTTCGCACTTGAGAGCGCCGGCGTTACCCCGGCGTGACCAGCGGCGCGGCGTCGGCGGGCAGCCCCGCCGCGCGCGGCGCCCACCCCGGCGGGCCGAAGACGTAGCCCAGCCGATCACGCAGGCGCTTTGCCGATCGCCAGTCGCGGGCGATGGCGACGTATTCGCGGGTTTGCAGCTTCCAGATGTTGAAGGTGTCGACCTGCTTGGTGAGCCCGTAGTGGGGGCGGAACAGCTCCGGCTGGAAGCTGCCGAACATCCGGTCCCAGAGGATGAGGATGCCGCCGTAATTCTTGTCCAGATAGAGCTGGTCCATCCCGTGGTGCACCCGGTGGTGCGACGGGGTGTTGAAGACGAATTCGAACGGGCGCGGCAGCTTGTCGATGCGTTCGGTGTGGATCCAGAACTGGTAGATCAGGTTCAGCGACCAGCTGAAGTACACCATCCAGGGGGGAAGGCCCAAGAGCGGCAACGGAACCCACATCAAGACCTCGCCGCTGTTGTTCCACTTCTGGCGTACCGCCGTGGCCAGGTTGTAGTACTGGCTGGAGTGGTGGGCCTGGTGCGTCGCCCAGACCAGCCGGACCCGGTGCGCCATCCGGTGGTACCCGTAGTACAGGAGGTCGACGCCGACGAGCGCGACGACCCAGGTGTACCACTTGGCCGGCGACAGGTGCCACGGCGCCAGATACGCATAGATCGCGGTGTAACCCAACAGGGCCAGTGCCTTCCAGCCGGCGCTGGTGGCGATCGAGACCAGGCCCATCGAGATGCTCGCCCAGGAATCGCGGGTCAGGTAGGCGCCGGATCCCGGCCGCGCTTCTGCCTCGGTGTGTTGCAGCTTGCGGGCCGCGGTCCATTCGATGGTCAACAGCAGCAGGAAGAACGGGATGGCGAACAGCACCGGATCCCGCAGCTGCGGGGGCAGCGCGAACCAGAACCCGGTGACAGCATGCACACGGATAGATTACGACCATCGGCCAACGCCGGTAACGGCGCGTACCAATGAGGTGTTCTGCACTTGACCGCAGTGGTGGTGATCGGGTCGGGGTTCGCGGGGCTGTGGGCGGCCCTCGGCGCCGCGCGGCGGCTGGACGAGCTGGCCGTGCCGGCCGACACGGTCGATGTCACGGTGGTGAGCGCCAAGCCGTTCCATGACATCCGGGTGCGCAACTACGAAGCCGATCTGACGCCCTGCCGGATCCCGCTCGCCGACCTGCTCGACCCGGCCGGCGTCGCCCACGTCGCCGCCGAGGTGACCGCCGTCGACACCGGCGCGCGCACGATCACCACGTCGACCGGCGCCAGGTATGGCTACGACCGACTGGTGCTGGCGTCGGGCAGTCACGTCGTGAAGCCGGACATCCCGGGCCTGCGGGAGTTCGGTTTCGACGTCGACACCTACGACGGCGCCCTTGCGCTGCAGCGGCACCTGCGCGAGCTTGCCGACGAGCCGCCGACGCCGGCGGCGGCCACCGTCGTCGTGGTCGGTGCCGGCCTGACCGGCATCGAGGCGGCCAGCGAGATGCCAATGCGGCTGCGCGCCTTGTTCTCTCGGCGAGGCGTTGTCCCCCGGGTGGTTCTGGTCGATCGCAATCAGGCGGTGGGGTCCGACATGGGGGCGTCGGCGCGTCCGGTGATCGAACGGGCCCTGTCGGACAACGGCATCGAGATCAGAACGGGCGCAGGCGTCGTGGAGCTGACCGAGCGGGAGGTGACGCTGTCCTCGGGTGAGCGGCTGCCGGCTGCCACCGTGGTCTGGTGCGCGGGTATGCGGGCGAGTTCGCTGACCGAGCAACTCGGGGTGCCCCTCGATCGGTTCGGCCGGGTACGGGTCGACGACTACCTCCGGGTGGTCGGCGTGCCCGGGGTTTTCGCCGCCGGCGACGTGGCCGCCGCCCGGATGGACGACGAGCACCTGTCCGTGATGTCCTGCCAACACGGGCGACCGATGGGCCGCTACGCCGGCTACAACGTCATCAGCGACCTGTTCGATGAGCCGATGCTTGCCCTTCGAATCCCTTGGTATGTCACGGTTCTCGATCTCGGACCCGCCGGAGCGGTCTACACCGAGGGATGGGATCGGGCGGTGGCGTCGACCGGGCCCCAAGCCAAGGCGACCAAGCAGACCATCAACACCCGGCGCATCTATCCCCCGCTGACCCGCAGCCGCGCCGACCTGCTGGCCGCCGCCGCGCCGGAGCTGCAGGCCCGCCCGTGACCGCCCCCGGTCGGCTCAGTCCGCCTGCGCCTTCTCCCCGGCGTACCACTGCACCGCCCGGACCCCCGGCTGCAGCGAGAGCTCGGCGACCAGCCGCTCGAGCTTGGCCGGTGTGTGGCCGTCCATCAGCAGGTGCGCGGTCAGGGTGATCTCGTCGTCGGCGGCATGCCCGGTGTGGATGCCGCGCAGCGTGATGTCGTTGCCGCTGGCGTGCTGCACGATCTCGGTGCGGGCGTACTTCTCCGATTTCGGGCGGCAGACCACTTGCACGAGGTAGGGCTGCACGCCCTCGTCTTCTTCGACGACGTCGTCGCGGTCGATCAGCCGCCCGAGCGGGCGCCCGAACAGGTGGATGGCGATGACGGTCGCGGTGGCGATCGCGGCGAACGCCAGGTGACCCGACGCGGCCAGCACGCCCACCGCCGCCGAGCACCACAGCGTCGCGGCGGTGTTGAGGCCGCGGACGTTGAACCCGTCGCGCAGGATCACGCCTCCGCCGAGGAACCCGATGCCGGACACCACGTAAGAGGCGACGCGGGTGGGACTGCTGTCCTCGGTGACGACGGCATAGAGCACGAACAGGGTCGCCCCGCCGGCCACCAGCGCGTTGGTGCGCAACCCGGCCATGCGGGCCCGCCACTGGCGCTCCAGCCCGATCAAGGCCCCACAGCCCACGCCGACGCCGAGTCGGAGGGCGAATTCGGCGACGCTCAACGTCTGCATGACACCCCACCTCCTTCCCCCAGCGGTCGGCGGCAGCTAAGCACGCCTAGGTGAACGGCAGGTGGATCGCACCCGATCGGGTCAGTTCGTGGTCACGCCGCGGATACCGACGGGCAACTTGGTGCTAGGCCTTGGAAAGCTGGTGCGGGCAATAGAATTTCGCGGCGATCATCGCGAAGTTGGATGCGTTCTCCATGTCCATGCCGGGGTTGTGGGTCTTCACGTCGTGGACCAGCTCGAGGCCCGATTCGCCGTTGTTCAGGCACGTGCACACCGCTTTGCCGGACGCGACGGCGGCATCCGGGCTGGAATAGTTGATGCCGACCTGGTGCAGCGCGGCGAGGAAGCCCGCGTCGTCGCCTTGGGGTGGCGGCGGCGGGTCGGCGTGCGCGGGCACGGCGAGGCCGATCATCATGGTCGCGGCGCCGGCGAGCGTTAGCAGTCTTTTCATTGGTCACTCTCCCAATTCGGTTGCGCCCTAACCTGACTGAGCATCGGACGGTACGACCTGGGGCCGGTCGCCCTTCCTCAGGTGTACGGCGTGAATGCCGGGCTTCTTGGCCAGCTGTTCGAGCAGCGCGTCGAGGCCGTCTTGATCGACGTTGTGGTGCTGCACGCTTTCGGGTTTTTCGGATATCTGCGCGACCAGCCGCTTGAGGTTTTCCGGCGAGTGGGCATCTTTGAGGTCCTTGAGAGGTTTGATCCGGCCGCGCACGCCGGTGCCGCTCAGCGCGCTGGGGGCCCCCGCGCCGAACGCGCTGCCCAGCATCCCGGCCACCGACATCGAACTGAGCAGTCCGCCCTCGCCTAGCGCGGCAGCCGGGACCGCGTCGGGCCCGGCTGCCGACAGCGCCGCCGCGACCGTCCGGACGGCCGGGGTGGCCGTGGCCCAGCTCGGTGGGACCGACAGCTTGCCGACCAGCGTGCCGGCGTTGCCCATGCCCGCCGACACCGCGTTAAACAGGGTGCCGCGGCCGAAGCCCAGCGCCCCCAGCCCCGCCCCCAGGGCGTCCTTCGGGAGCGCTCCGTATCCCACGGGCGGTGCGAACTTCAAAAACTGCGACACGGGGAAGTTGATCAGCAGCCCGATGTCGTTGAATCCCGTGGTAAAGCCGAGCGGAACCTTGATGGCGTTGTAGAGGTTGCCGTAGAGGGTGCCCGTGCCGGATCCGAACAACGAGTTCAACAGCCCGTTCATAGTGTCCGTGTAGTCGGTGGCCAGGTTCGACAGCCCCTGCAGGATAGGGTTGGTGCTGGTGAGCGGGTTAGCCGCTGCCGACAAAAGGTTCCCTACGGTCCCCGCCGGGGTGGCGGCGGCCTGGGTCACCGCGGCCGCTTGGGTCGCCGTGCCCGCGGTGTTGGTCGTCTGCGGCGGCTCGTTGAACGGCGTCACGTTGGCGGCGGTCGCCGACGAGACGAGGTAGTTGTCCATCGCCACGGCGTCTTGCGCCCACATCTCGGCGTACTGGATTTCGGTGGCGGCGATCGCCGGGGTGTTTTGCCCGAAGACGTTGGTTGCCACGAGAGACGCCAGTTGGCTGCGGTTGGCAGCGATCTCCGCCGGCGGCACGTGCGCGGCGAAGGCTGTCTCGTAGGCGGTTGCGGCAGCGGTGGCCTGCATCGCCGCTTCGGCGGCCTGCGCCGCGGTGCCCTGCATCCAGGCCAGGTACGGCGTAACCGCGGCCGCCATGTTGACCGATGACGGACCCACCCACGATCCGCTGGTCAGGCTGTCGACCACCGAGGAATACGAGGACACCGTGGACTGCAATTCGCTCGCCAGCCCATCCCAGGCCGCGGCGGCCGCCCGCAGCGACCCCGCTCCGGGCCCGGCGTACATCCGGCCCGAGTTGAACTCAGGCGGAAAAGCTCCGTAAAACATCGTCTATACCCCTTGCCTGCTCGTCTGCGCCCGGGTGGACGGTGCTGCTGCGTTGATTTCGGTCACTGCCGTCACTCCTCTACCACCGGAATGACGATGATGGTGGCGGCGGCAGGGTCAGCCTCGATGACACCGCCCAGTGAGCCGAGCGCCGCACTACCGCTGCCCCCGGACTGGAATGCGGCGGCCCCGACGGCGCGACCGGCCAGGCTCGACAGCGCCATCTGGCCGAAGACCCCCTCCTCGCCCGTGAGCGAGGCCGCCGGCGCGGCAGCGAGGTTCGTCGGCAAAACCGACGCCAGTGTCTTGATCGCCGGCGCGGCCTCGGTCCAGCCCTGCGGCACCGACATCCCCCCGACCAGAGCGGCCTTGCCCATCGAGCCGCCGACGGCGGAGCTGAGCATCGGCTTCACGGCGCTGGCCCCCTGGGTCAGCGGCGCCAGTGCTCCGGTGATGGCCTTGGGACCTGCAAGGTAAGCGGCGGCACTCTGTCCGTTCTGGCCCCACGCGTACGCCTGCCCGAAGGATAGGAACGGACCACCGGGTATGGAGGCCAAGCCTTGCAGGGAGTAGGGCCCGGAGGCGATGGTGCTCATGATGTTGTTCCAGGCGGTGAGGTCGCCCGATAGGCCCGTCGGCAGCGTCGGCAGGGTTGCCAGCTGCGGCAGGTTCAGGCCCGACAGCAGGTTTCCCGTCGTCGCCGTTGGCGCCGTGGGCGATGTGACGGTCGTCGCCAGGTTTTGTAGGAAAGTCGGCACATAGCTGATGAATTGGGACAGCTGTGTGCCAATTGACGCCGCCGGCGTGCTGGTGGATTGAGAGACCGCGGCCGCCTGCGCGGGCGCGGCCGCGGCGTTGGTGGTCTGCGGCGGCTCGGTAAACGGGGTGAGCTGGGACGCCGTCGCTGACGAGGCGGCGTAGGCGTACATGGCGGCGGCGTCCTGGGCCCACATCTCGGCATATTGGGCTTCGGTGGCCGCGATTGCCGGGGTGTTCTGGCCCAGGATGTTGGTGGCGATCAGCGCCATCAGCAGGGCACGATTGGCGGCGATCACCGGTGGCGGCACCGTGGCCGCGAAGGCGGTTTCGTAGGCGCCGGCGGCGATCTTGGCCTGGCTGGCGGCCTCGGCGGCCTGGGACGAGTTGGCGACGGAACTGCAGTCGACGGCCGCCTCGTACGGCGCGACGATCG
>NZ_LZKE01000027.1:0-41833 GCF_001672675.1 Mycobacterium sp. E2327 | reverse complement strand
GCGACATTCCGGTCCGCGTCTACCGGCCGGACAGCCAGGACACCACCCTGCCGATTCTCGTGTACGCCCACGGCGGGGGTTTCGTGTTCTGCGACCTGGACAGCCACGACGCGCTTTGCCGCGACGTCGCGAATCGCATTCCCGCCGTGGTGATCTCGGTGGGCTACCGGTTGGCCCCCGAGCACCGCTGGCCGGCAGCGGCCGACGATGTGTACACCGTCGCCCGATGGGCGGCGCTTAACGCGTCCGACCTCGGCGGCGAAGCCGACCGCCTGGCGGTGGGCGGCGATAGCGCCGGTGGCAACCTGGCCGCCGTCACCGCGCTGATGGCACGCGACCGAGGCAATCCCCCGCTGGCTGCCCAGTTCCTGATCTACCCGGTCCTGGCGCCGAACTTCCAGAACGAGTCCTACCGGTTGTTCGGCCACGGCTTCTACAACCCGAGGCCGGCCCTGCAGTGGTATTGGGATCAGTACGTGCCGTCGCTGGCCGACCGAAAGCACCCGTATGCAACACCCCTGAACGCCGAGCTGGATGGGCTGCCACCCGCCGTGATGGTCATCGCCGGGCACGATCCGCTACGCGACGAGGGGCTGACGTTCGGCGAGGCGTTACAGGCCGCCGGCGTGCCGACCGTCCAATTGCGTTATGACGGCGGCATCCACGGATTCATGACGATGCCGATGCTCGATCTCGCACAACGGGCCCGGGCGGAGGCCGCCGCCGCGCTCGCTGACATGTTGCGGCGATAGGTGCCTGACTCATCCCGATGGTCGGGAACCCAACGCGCGCGGTTCGCTGCATGCCATACGGTCGGGTGATGGCAGACGGCCAAATCTTCGTGATCGACCGTGTGATCACCAAGCCGGGCTGTGCGCGCCGGTTCGTCGAGACATACCTCTCGGAGTATGCGCCCGGCGCGCGCGATCGCGGAATGACGCTGCGGGACGTCTTGATCAGCCCGCCGATTTGGTTCGACGACCAGACGAACACGGTGACCGTCACCTGGACGCTGCCGAGCGTGCCGGCGTGGTGGGAGATGACCTGGCAGGGTAGGCCGGACCCGGCGCTGGGCGAATGGTGGTCGCGCATTGCCGAATTGGTGCAGGATCGATCACGGTCGTTCGCAGCGGCCGCGGACGACGTTGACGGACTGTGCGATGTATAGCGTTACGAGGCTGCTCGACGTCGCCGAGGGAGATCGCGACCGCGTGCTGGCGACACTTCGCGGCGCGGCCGCGCAGATACCCGGCGAACGCATTCTGGTGGAACCGACGCTTCCGGGTGCCCGCAACGGCGGCGATATCCTCATGCACCTGCGGTTCACTGATGCGACCGAATGGGACTCTGTCGCTGCGCTTTTCGATGACGCCCTCCGCGACCCCGCGGTCCGTCGCATCAACGGGGCCACGTACTCCGGTTGCCTCGCCAGCACGGGTCGGTCGGCAAAACCCGGGACCGTCTATCGCACCTTGCTGCTGAGCGTGGTGCCCGGTACCGACGCGGCGACCGTGGCGCGGTTCGAGGCGGACCTGCGACTCATGCCTCGGTACGTACGCTCGATAACCGACTGGCAGCTCAGCCGCGTAGAAGCAGCAATCGGGGCGTCGGCCTGGACCCATGTGTTCGAACAGCACTTCACCGACGCGAACGGGCTGACCGGCCCGTACCTCATGCATCCGATTCACTGGGCCTACGTGGACCGATGGTTCGATCCCGAATGTCCCGACGTCGTCGTGCGTGATCGGGTCTGCCACAGTTTCTGCCGAAGCAACACGGCAATCGCGTCTCCGGTCGGATCACTGTGAGCTACAGACCGGCGGGCAGAATATTCGGGTTGGCCGTCGGCGGCGGTTCGAGCGGTGGGAGCAACCCACTGCCGTCGAGGCTGTGCACCGGCAGTTGCTGCGACCACGGATAGTGCAGGCTGAACGCCACCAGGCCGGTGCGCTCTGTCGCGGGCAGGTGACACATTGCGAGCACAGTTTCGGCCAGGTACTCCACCGGCTCGGTGGGGAAGGCGTCCGGGATCAACTGCGCCGCACCGGGTGTACGCACGGCCGTCGACGGACCAACGCAGTTGACCGCGATGTTCGCGTCGAGCAGCTCCGCGGCGAGCCCCTGCGTAAACCTGTGCAGGGCGGCCTTCATCGCCGCGTAGATCACGTCGCCCGCAGTCTTGTTGTATTCCCGATATGGTCGCACCGGAGCCACGCCGGTGACGGAGCCGATGTTGACGATCCAGCCCGCGCCTTGCTTGCGCATATGCGGCACAGCGGATTTCGTCAGGACGAACGGCACGCGAAGGTAGTGCTCCACGGTGCGGTCGAACGTTTCCAGGCTCATGTCCTCGACCAGCGCGTAGTCGGCGAAACCGGCGTTGTTGACCAGGATGTCGATGCGCCCGGTGCGGTCCAGCACCGCGTCGACCAATCCGTCGCGCTGCCCGGCGTCCTCCAGGTCGGCAGCGACGCCGAACGCCTGGCCACCGGCGGCTCCGATCAGATCAACCGTCTCGGCGATGGTGCCCGGTAACGCGGAGGTCGTTCCGGCACGCACCGACAAGGACGGCGCGTGCGACCGCGCGGTGACCGCCACCGTGGCGCCTTCGGCGGCCAGTCGCTGGGCGATCGCGCGGCCGATTCCCCGGCTGCTGCCGGTCACCAAAGCCGTTTTACCGCAGAGTAGCCGGCTCATCGCAGCGTGAGATCCGCTTCGAGCGGAGCACGATGGTCGCGCCAGAAGTCGAGCAGCCGGTATGGGAAAGCGGTCACAATCCGCCCGCCGCCCGAGCGGTAGTACGTGTGGGCGGACGGGGTGTGGCACCAGACGGTGCCGGCCATGGTCGCATCGATGTCGCCGACATAGCGTTCGTAGGCGCTCCGCGTCACCTCGATGGTGGCGGCTTTGCGCAGCGCCATCAACTGCAGGCATTCCATAACGTAGTGCACCATCACCTCGACGCCGAAGTTGTGGCCGGCCCCGTGGCCCGGGCTGTAGTTGGGCGCCGAGGAAATGAACATGTTCGGGAAGCCGGGCACCATCCCCCCGCGGTAGGCGCGCGGGATGTCGCCCCACTCGTCGGTGAGCTTCCTACCGTCACGACCCCGGATATCCACGGTGGAAAGGAAATCCAGGTAGTAGCCGGTGGCGTAGATGATGACGTCGAGATCGATCTGCCGGCCGTCGGGGGTTACGATTCCGGCTTCGTTGACCCGGGCGGGCTCGCTGGCCTCGACGTCCACGTGCTCGCGTGCCAGCGCGGCGTAGTATCCGCCGGGATCGCGGATGATCCGCTTGCCGTAGGGAGCGAAGTCGGGAGTCACCTTGCGGGCGAGGTCGCTGCCGGCGCCGAATACGCGATCGATGTAGTCGAGGCACATCTGCAGCAGCGCGTCGTTGGCCGGCGAGATCGACAGGTGCTCGGCCGCCCAGTCCGGGTCATGCAGGATCACCGGGTAGTTGTTGTCCGATGTGCCCCAATACGATTTGAGCCGGATCCAATTCGCGTAATACGGCAGCCGGGTGCCCAGCCAGCGCTGGTATTCGGGCACGTCGTCGGTCGCTCGCCTTCGGGGCGCCACCCAGTGGGGCTGCCGCTGAAACACGGTCAGGTGCGCGACCTGGTCCACGCAGGCATCAACGATCTGCACCGCAGTGCAACCGGCGCCGATGACGGCGACCCTCTTACCCGTCAAATCCAGGTCGGGATCCCACTGCGCGGAGTGGATCGAAACTCCCGAGAACGTCTCGCGGCCAGGCAAATCCGGCCAGCGGGGCCGGTTGAGATAGCCGGCAGCCGGGATCACCACGTTGGCGTACGTCACATCCCGGGCACCGTCCGGGCCTGCGGAGTGGATCTGCCACTGCTGGCGCGCTTCGTCCCACCAGAGCGCTTCGACCTCAGTACCGAACCGGGTGTGCTGCCGCAGATTATTCTTGTCGGCCACCGAAACCAGGTAGGACTGGTACTCCGCGCCCATCGGATAGTAGCTGGACCATTCGCCGTTGATGTCCCGCGACAGCGAGTAGTACGCCGACGGCGTGTCCACGCCGATACCCGGATAGGTGGTGGTGTACCACGTTCCCCCGACTTCGTCGTTTCGGTCGAAGATCTCATAGTCGATGCCGGCATCCGCCAACTCCAGCGCGGCGGTCAGCCCCGCGATGCCCGCGCCGACGATTGCGACCCGGAAGCCATCGGGGAGCTTTGCGGTGCGCGGCAGCACCGGCTGTGACGGCTGGAACCCGCCCTGCTCCAACAACAGCGGGATGTAATCGGAGCCGACCACTCCCCCAAGGGCCACCGGCGCGATCCGCGCGAACAGGTCGGGGTCATCGGCAGGTACGGCGGTGGCGGTGCGGGATGACTGCAGCGCCGCGACCACCGCATCGACGAGCGCTGCGGCCGTCTCGGGATCGGTGACACCGGCCTGCTCCGGCGGGTCGGGCACATGAGAGATCTTCGGTGCGTACCGGTCAACCACCGCCGAGTCTCCGGTCAGTTGCGCCAGCACGGCGACCAGCACGCCAGGGTCCGCGCGGCGAAGGTTGGCCCGCAGTTCGTCCAAATCCAGGTCCGCCCGTCCGGCGCGTTCGGTTGTGACGGGTACGCCAGCGCTCATGTCGACGAGTATCGAGGCCGTCCGAGCAGATGTGCGGGTCCCTGTCTACTCAGCGGGACGTGGATGGCGCGCGGCTCTGTATGGGCGCCTACCGTGGGGGGAATGCAGTCCCACGACCTGGACGCGACCATCGCGCGGGCGCGCAGGCACGGGCTCGGAGATATCCCCCGCCGCTCGGCTCGCCGACACCCGGACAAGACCGCGGTCATCGACGGCGACGTCGCGCTGAGTTTTGCCGAGTTCGACAATCTGGTCGACCGCGCCGCGGCGGCATTGCACCACAACGGCTTTGAACCCGGCGATCGCATCGCGCTTTTGGCACACAACTGCTGGCAGTACGCGGTGCTGGCGTTCGCAACGGCCCGGGCCGGGGTGGTGCTGGTCCCGGTCAACTTCATGCTGACCGGCGAGGAGATCGGCTACATCCTCGGCCACAGTCGGGTCAGCGGATTCATTGTCGAAGCGGATTTGGTAGCGACGGCCGAAGAGGCGATGCGGCGCGGCGGTGCGGTCAAGACGCAGGTTGCTCTGGTGCCCGCCGGGCATCACAGCCCGTCCGGCTGGGACGATTTTGCCCACTGGCTGACCACCGACGCCGCGGCACCGTGCCCGCACATCGACGACGACCAACTGGTGCGGCTGATGTACACGAGCGGCACCGAGTCCCATCCGAAGGCGGCCATGCACACCAGCCGCAGCCTGATGTGGCAGTACGTCAGCACCATCCTCGCCGGCGAGATGGCCCATGCCGACATTGAGATCCACTCGCTGCCCCTATATCACTGCGCGCAGTTGGACAACTTCCTGGCCACCGACATCTACCTCGGCGCCACCAGCATCATCCTGCCGCGACCGGACCCGGAAACGGTGCTGCGCACGATCGAGCGGTACGGGGTCACCAACTACTTCGCGCCCCCAACGGTGTGGATCTCGCTGCTGCGCTCGCCGGTGTTCGACGAGGTGGACCTGTCGAGCTTGCGCAAGGGCTACTACGGCGCCTCGGCGATGCCGGTCGAGGTGCTGGCCGAGCTGCGGCGACGACTGCCCAATCTGAGGTTGTGGAATTTCTACGGCCAGACCGAAATGGCACCGCTGGCCTCCGCGTTGGGACCCGATGAGCAGGCAGCACATGCCGGTTCGGCCGGGCGTCCCGTCGCCAACGTGGAGACGACGATCCTCGACGAGGACAACGTTCCGGTCGCTACCGGCGTCGTCGGCGAAATCGCGCACCGCAGTCCACATCTGATGCTGGGTTACCTGGACGACCCGGAACGCACCGCCGAGGCGTTCAGGGGCGGCTGGTTCCACTCGGGCGACCTGGGTTTCTACGACGAGCACGGGCTGTTGCACGTCGTGGACCGGAAGAAAGACATGATCAAGACCGGCGGTGAGAACGTTGCCAGCCGCGAGGTCGAGGAGGTCCTCTACCGGCACAGCGGCATTCAAGAGGCTGCGGTGTTCGCCGTGGCGCACCCGGTCTGGGTTGAGGCGGTGGTCGCCGCGATCGTGCCCCGCGACGGCGTGACACTGACGGAGGAGGACGTCGTCGCACACTGTCGAGAGCACCTGGCCGGATTCAAAACACCCAAACGAGTCTTCTTCGTCGACTCGTTGCCGAAGAACCCGAGCGGCAAGCTGCTGAAGCGGGAGTTGCGAGAACGTTTCGGCTCAGGACAATTTCAGACAAGCCGCCGGTAGAGGCGCGGCTGACATCGACTCGGTCAGGACGAGACCGGGAAGATGGGAATCTTCTTCATGGCGCTGGCCCGGGGGTCGGGCGCGGCCGCAGCTGCCCGATGGTTTTCCTCGCCGCGCGTGTAGGTCCACACGCAGAATGGCTCGCCCTTGGCGAACTTGAAATCCTTTGGCGGCAAATTGATTTCGAGTTTGCAACCAGGAAAAAACGGTGCGGAAATGCGCTGCTCGAACGTGCAGTTCATCCAGGCACGTGCCGGCGGGTAGAGACCTTCGTCGGTGTATTTCTGCAGCACTTCGCATCGACGCATGTTGAGCACCACGTGATCGGGGTTGTACACGATGTACTCACCGCCGTAGCCGAGCGTCCCGTCGATGCTGAGGCAGGCCAATTTGAGGTAGTCAACGACATGCACCGGCTCGATTCCGAGCACCCTGGCCAGTTTGGGGTATTCGTAATCGATGATTAGTTGATACATGTCAGGCAGTCCCAACCAGACTTCGTCCTCGGGGATGATCTTCGTCCATTGATCGATGAAGTAGTTGTGTCCCTTGAGGTATTGGTCCCAGTAGGTCTTTATCAACCTTATGAGGGCTTCTTTCGTGAGGTCCTCCGTTTGGACGTCGAATGGGATGGCTTGGTACTGGGCATTTTTCCAATCCCACCCCGGGGGTGCGATGAAGCGACCCATGGGCATCACCTGTCGCATCCCAGCGCGCGACACCTGCGCGGCCACGTCCATGGCAGTGTTCATGCCAACCTTTGGGGCGTAGGTGGTGACGTGAGCGTAGGGAACGAAGTTCAGGGTGTCCTCGAAGACGCGGGCCAGCCCCAGTAGGAACCCCCTCGAAAAGTCCTGAATGTTGCCGACTTTGCCCATGAAGTCATGCGTGTAGTCCTCATAGTTCAAGTCGTCTTCTGCCCCGGTCATTGGAGTTCCTCCTCTGTAGCGGATGTCGCGCCCCTACGGGAATCGAGACGATCGCGACCCGGTGGAGCCGATTTGCTGTCAGATTCTGTATTGCGTGGCAGAATCTGACAGCAGCATGGTACGCACACTCGAGACCACGGGATCACTCAAGATGGCCGCTGAGTGGGACACCGCATGCCGGCTGAAGCACGTCGGCCACAGCCCGCCATTGCTCCCGGTTACGATGCGCCCGCACGATTCAGCCCATGCACGGAAGAGGAGCTTGACGTGAGTGCGCCCGCCAAGCCGACGCTGAGCGCGCGGCGCGCGGAGCAGCTCCGCTTGGACATCGCAATAGCTGCTCGCGACATCTTCCTGTCCGAGGGCTCGACCTCAGCAACCGTCGAGCGCATCTCTGAGGCGGCCGGCATTGCGCCTCGCACCTTCCACCGCCACTTTCCGGTCAAGGAAGACGTCGTCATGCCACTGTTTCGCGAGTTCGGCAGGCTGAGCGTTCAAGTCCTCCAACATGCCCCACCCACGAGCAATGCCATCGACACACTGGTGGAGGCGTTTAGCACCGAAGTCCCCAAGCGCGGACAGGTCGAGACAGACCGCCGGTTCCTGGCGTTGATGATCAACGATCCGCAGTACAGGCTGCGCTGGCTTGATTGGGGGCAAAACCTGGCCGAGCCCATCTCAGAGTTTCTTGCCGCGCGGTTTGACCTCGGTGCGGACCCGTTTCGCCGCGAGCTGCCAGCCCAACTTGTCATCCAATGCTGCAGACACGCCTACGTTCGGTGGGTGGAGGACGGCAACTTCCGCCGCTTGAAATACGGGTTGCGGATGGGCTTCGAGATGACACTCGCATCACTGTCGCCCCGTCCAGCCGGCCTGCCGTAGGAGCCGATCATCACCGGCCGACTCGACACCATGTTCCACTGACCGGGCATCGGGCCTGTCACCCGGCGCACAAGCCGAGTTGACTCAAGCTATGGCCAATGACATCACGCTGCCCGAATTGCAGGAGTTCGTCGCCGGGTTCTGGTACCACTACGACGAGGCTCACTACGACGAGATGGCGGCCAGTTACGCCGAGGACGTGCGCTATCTGACCCGAAGCGATTCCGGCGCAAGCCCTTTCGAGGAATTGATGTCGCCGGAGCTCAATGGCCGCGACGCCGTGATGGAATGGCTGTCGGACCACCGCAAGCAGAGCCCGTACCCGTTGCGCCACCACGCCACCAACGTGCACCGCACCGGCACCGACGGCGACGTCACCCGGGCGCGGTTCTACATCTTCGTCAACCAAATCGCCAACTTCGTGCCGTTCGCGGTGTCCAGCGGGGTAGTCAACGTCGGCGTCCGGCGCGGCGCCAACGGCCTTCAGTTCACCGAGATGGACGTCGTCCTCGACGCCACCAACTCGGTGTTGCTCTCGGAGCTGGCCGCCGACAGCGTCGCGGGGCCGTGAGCGCCGAGGAAGCCTTTTCCGGCGGGGTTGCCGTCATCACCGGGGCCGGCTCCGGCCTCGGTGCGGGCCTGGCGCGCCACGCGAGCCGGCTCGGTATGACCGTGGTGCTGGCCGACATTGACGGCGCGGCGGCCGCGTCGGTCGCCGACGAACTGCGCGCCGCGGGCGGGGCGGCTGTCGACGTCGCCTGCGACGTGCGCGACCCCGACGCCGTGCAGGACCTCGCCGATCGGGTCTACGGAGACGTCGGCCCGGTGCGGTTGCTGGTCAACAACGCCGGCGTCGAACAGTTCGGCTACCTGTGGGACACGCCAGTGGCCAATTGGCGGCGCACTATCGACATCAACGTCAGCGGCGTCTTTTACGGCGTGCACGCTTTCCTGCCGAAGATGATGTCCACCGACGAGCGGGCGTGGGTGTGGAACATCGCGTCCGTTGGCGCGGTGGTGGCGATTCCGTTGCAAGCGCCGTACATCGTCAGCAAGCATGCGGTGCTGGCACTGACCGAGTGCCTGTACTTGGAAGTCGACTCGACCGGACACGCCAACCACATTCACGTGCAAGCCGTGCTCCCCGGTCCCGTGTCGTCCAACATCTTCGAGTCGGCCGGCGGAATCGACGCCGACGGTGACGTGGTCGCCGCCGAGGCGCAACGCGCGACAATGCTGGATCTCAAGGGCACGGCCATGGACCCGATGGACGCCGCCGAGGCGTTGTTCCGGCAGGCCATAGACGGACGCTTCTACCTACACACCCATCCCGACACGGTGGGCGCCGCGATGGCCGAGCGAGCCGATGTGCTCGCCTCACAACGACCCCCGGCGCTGCGCACCGAAAGCCGCTTCGACACGACAAAGCGATGAGATGGTAACGCCCGCACTGGATCCCGACGCCGCGGCGCGCGTCGCATCGTTCGGCCCCGTCGCACCGATGCGACAACGCGGGCTGGCCGCGGTGCGCGCCGGGCTCGAATCCGCCCCGCTGCCCGAAGCGATGCCAGAAATGGCCGTCGTCACCGATACCGCGATTCCCGGTCCGGCGGGCGACATCCCGGCCCGGATCTACCACCCCACCGCCGACGCCGGCGGCCCCGTGCTGGTTTACCTCCACGGGGGCGGGCTGGTGATGGGTTCCAACCACTCGTTCGAACCGCTGGCGCGCGAGTTGGCCGCGGCGTCGGTGGCCACCGTCGTGGCCGTCGATTACCGGTTGGCCCCGGAGTTTCCACCGCCGGCACAGTTCGACGACGCCTACACGGCAACCGTGTGGGTCTCCCGAAATGCCGCCGAACTGGGTGTCGACGGGGAGCGGCTCGCGGTGGTCGGCGACAGCGCCGGCGGGTCGCTCGCGGCCGGGGTCGCGCTGGCCGCCCGGGACCGCGGCGGACCCGCGATCTGCGCACAGGTGCTGCTCTATCCGGGGCTGGATCGCGACATGTCCGCGCCCTCCGTTGGCGCGCTGGCCGATGCGCCCCTACTCGCGCGCGACGACATCGACTACATGCACGCGCTCGTCGACGGCGACGCCGGTGCGCCCACCGATCCTTATCTGGTCCCGGCGTACGCCGCCGATCTGTCCGGCCTACCGCCTGCGATTGTGGTGACTGGCGGCTGCGATCCCATCCGGGACTGGGGCGAGCGGTACGCGGCCCGGCTACGCGACGCAGACGTGCAGACCACCAGCACCCGCTATCCCGGCATGTACCACGGCTTTTTGATGCGCTCCGATGCGACCGCGCGGGGTCGGCTGGCCATCGCCGAGGTCGGCGCGCTGCTGCGGGCACGGTTCAGCCACCCCCTTCGTTTCGACGTCCCGATGACCGGACAACGGTCGGCCGCATCGCGCTGACGCTGCGCACAATCGGTCGATCCAGAACTGCAAAGGAGACAGCTGATGCTCACCGAGGAGCGGCGGATGGAGCTTTCCGACGTGCTGCGGCCGGCCAACCCGCCCCGCGAAATCGACAACGTCTACACGGACGACCAGCATGATCGTCTGCTCGACGTGGTGCGCACCGAAGGCCCGTGGAAGCTGATCATCGCCCAGCACTTCGCGTCGGCCGACGAGCTGATGGCGACGATGAGCGGCATGTTTCCCGAAGGATTCACCCCGTCGCTGGATTTGTTTCTGACGCCGACCTTCCGCGGCTACCTGGCAAATTACGGTGCGGTGCTCTACCCGCAACTGCACGACTGCTTCTACAACGAGCGTTTCCTGGATCTGGCCAAGGCCTACTGGAAAGCCGAATACGCCAAGCCACAGCTGATGTTGTTCAACATCAACGGACCGTGCGCCAACCGCGACCCGGGGCACCTGGATTCGCCGAGCTTTCGCGGGGTGCGGCACGAGAATGCGCCAACCTGGCTGACCAGCGTGATGGGCAAGTCCGGCCTTTTCCAGGACTACCTGATCAAGATGGCGCAGGTGATCACCTGGTTCTCGCTCGATGCCGGCAGCGGCTTCACCTACTGGCCCGAAGGGCCGCTCAAGGAACCGAAGCGCATCCTGCCGCCAATCAACAACCGCGGCATCGTGGTCCAGAACGAGATGATGGTGCACCGCGGCGAGGCCAATGGTCCACTGGACCAACAAGTTCCGGCCGGCCTGGCATTCGACACCATGTTCGCCGGCGACCCATGCGACCGCGACTATTGGTTGCTGAAGAACGGTGAGGATGTGATCGCCCGCCACCACACCGACGAACTGCGCTTCCTGGTGCACTGGTCGGCCGAAGTGTTCGCCGACTACGACGAGCTGAAGAAGAACATGGAGGGCTCCGACGACCTTACGGTCGAGAAGGCGATCGACATGATGGTCGACGATCTCATGGGCAGGGGCATCAAGCTGGACATTCCGAGCGAACCGCTGCACGATCCGGCGTTCGTCGGCGCCCTCAACGCCGCATACGACCTTGGCGGCCCGGCGGTCTACCCCGAGGAAGCCCCGCTCAGCGCCTTCCAGCTCGCATGACCGAAAGGGCTTGGCTGATGGATCGTTTCGCAGACAGACGGGTGATCGTGACTGGAGCGGGCTCCGGAATCGGACAGGCCACCGTGGCCCGGTTGCTCGACGAGGGCGCCACGGTTGTGGCGTACGACATCTCGGCTGACGGGCTGTCGAGCACCGCGGCCACCGCCGACGAGGCGGGCAGCGGTAAGCGACTGACCACCGCGGTCCTCGACATTTCCGACGAGGGGGCCGTAACAGCCGCGGTGGATGCGGCGCTGAACGAACTCGGTGGACTCGAAGTGCTCGTCAATGCGGCCGCCATCCAGCGCTGCGCCAACACCCACCAGCACACGCTGGAAGACTGGAATGCCACCCTGGCGGTCAACCTGACCGGGACCTTCCTGATGACCCGCCAGGCGCTTCCGGCGCTGCTGGACTCCGGTCGCGGCGTGGTCGTCAACTTCACCTCCACCGCGGCGTCGTTCGCACACCCCTACATGGCGGCCTATGCCGCCAGCAAAGGCGGCGTGTTGTCATTCACGCACTCGTTGGCGCTCGAATATTCCAAACAGGGCCTGCGCGCAGTCAACATCCAACCCGGCGGGGTTTCCACGGCGCTCGCGCTCAGCACCCTGGACAAGATGCCCGAGGGGTACGACCTCGGCCTCTGGGCCAAGCAGACACCGCTGCTGCACGGGAAAGACAACCCCATCCTGGGCGACCCGACCGCCGTGGCATCGGTAATCGCCATGGTCGCCTCCGACGACGGCGCGTTCATCACCGGCACGGAAATCCGGATCGACGGCGGCGCGCACGCCTGACCGCGTGCCTTCCGGTCGATTCGGACCCGATCCGGCTGGCGTAATGGCAAAGGCCAATTGTCACGGGCCCAAGAATCAAAAACCGCGCAAGATTGCATTCAAAATTCGCCCTGTTTCGCTACCTCGCTGCGGTGCCCAATACGTGTAATCTCCCTTACCGAATGGTGCGGATCAGTCGCGGGGGAACCCGCGCCGGCGTGGAGCCTGCAGGGACTCCCTGCCCGAGCCGTTGCGAGAGGACGCATGCGACAAAGCGCGCAAAGCCTGCGGCCGCACTTCGAGGACGTACAGGCTCACTACGACCTTTCGGACGACTTCTTCGCGCTATTCCTAGACCCGACCCGCACGTACACCTGCGCCTATTTCGAGCGCGACGACATGACCCTGGAAGAGGCCCAGATCGCCAAGATCGACCTGGCGCTGGGCAAACTGGGCCTGCAGCCGGGGATGACGCTCCTCGATGTGGGTTGCGGTTGGGGTTCGGCGATGCTTCGGGCGCTGGAGACCTACGATGTCAACGTGGTCGGCCTGACCCTGAGCAGGAATCAGGTGGCCTACGTCGAAAAGTTGTTCGCTGCATCGGACAGCCCCCGTTCCAAGCGAGTGCTGCTGCAGGGTTGGGAGCAGTTTCACGAGCCGGTGGACCGGATCGTCGCGATCGGGCCGCTCGAGCATTTCGGCTACGACCGCCACGTCCCCTTCTTCAAGTGGGCATACAACCTGCTGCCGGCCGACGGCACGATGCTGCTCCATACGATCGTGGTGTTGAGCCGCGAGCAGATCCGGCAGCGCAACCTCCCGTTGACGATGTGGCATATCCGCTTCGTGAAATTCCTTCTGGAAGAGATCTTCCCCGGCGGCCGGCTGCCGACGGTGGAAATGGTCGAGGAGAATTCCACGGCGGTTGGGTTCAGCGTCAGCCGGATCCATCGACTCCGGCCGCACTACAAGAGGACGCTCGACATGTGGGCGGCGGCCCTTCAGGCCCACAAGAGCGAGGCGATCGCGATCCAGTCGGACGAGGTCTACGAGCGGTACATGAGGTACCTGACCGGTTGTGCCGAGTTGTTCCGCGACGGCTACACCGATTTGTGCCAGTTCACGCTGGAAAAGAAATAGCTCCCGATTTAGGTTGTGGCACGCCTGTTTCGTCGACGATAGACAACGCCCCGCATCGCACCGCGTCGACAATCGACTCGCTCAGCGCCGAGCACGCGAGGAACACCGCGCGGCCACCGGGCGCCGAGATCCGCTCCGCGTCAAGGCGTTCGGCACACCGGGCGGTCGCGTCGGCGGTCCACTGCACACTGGTCTGGTTCCAACTGCTCTTGCGCGCCAGCACCTGTGCGCCGCAGGCGCGGCAGGCCACCGGAATCATCGGCATCTCAGCCAGGCGATCGTCGTCGTCGCTGACGGGTGAATCGAGCGTCATCATGACTGGGCGGCCATGTTCGCCTCGACCTGTTTCATCCACGCTTCGTAGGGCCGGGTGGTGTCGAGCTCGAATTCGAAGCGGTCCACCATGTCCGGCCGCACGTCGGCCAGGTCGACATAAAACTGTTCGTACCAACGACGCAGCTGATAGACCGGGCCGTCCTCCTCGACCAGGAGCGGGTTATCGATACGCGCCTTGTGGCGCCAGATCTGCACATCCTGCTCGAAACCCAGCTTGACGAAGTCACCAAGACTGATCGCGGTCTGCATCGCGAGGTCTTCCGGCAACGCGTCGGATTTCTTGACGATGATGCCATATTGCAGCACAAAGGAATTCGCATCGATCGGATAGTGACAATTGATGAGCACCGTGTGGTGGTCGGCGTCCGCATAGTGATAGGTCAGGTCGTCGATCATGAAGGACGGGCCCCAGTAGGACGCCACCGAGGTAGTACCGAGCATTCGCGCACCTTCGGTTCCACCCAGGTCCGGGCGGCCCGCACTGTTCATGTACTGCGTCGCCACGTGTCCTTCGAAGATGTTCTTGAAATGCGTGGGCAACGAGCCGTGGATATAGAAGAAGTGCGCCATGTCCACGACGTTGTCAATGATTTCGCGGCAATTGGTGTTCACGACGGTGGTGTACCAGTGCCAGTCGGTCCAGTCGTCACTGGTCGCACCTTCGATACGGGGAATGCTGACATCGGGTGGGGGCGGGTTGCGCTCCGGGTCGTTCCACACGAACAACATGCCGTCCTGCACCAGGGTGTGCCACGCCTGCGTACGGGCCAACCGGGGGGTGCGCCTGCTGTACGGGACTAGCTTGCATCGCCCGTCGCCGCCCCAGCGCCAGTCGTGGAACGGGCACGCTATCTCGTTGCCCTTGACCTCGCCCTGGGACAGGTCACCACCCATGTGCCTGCAGAAGCCGTCGAGGACGTTGATGTCGCCGTCGCCGCTGCGGAACACAACAAGCTTCTGCCCGAAGGCGTTGACCGCGTGCGGCTTGCCGTCGCCGAAGTCTCTGACCAGGCCGAGGCAATGCCAACCGCGGGCGAACCGCGTCGGCGTGGCCTGCGCTTCGATGAGCCGAATTTCGTCGGCGTCGGACTGCAGAGTCATGTGCGCTATTTCAACTCGTGGGCCGCGCAATGGGGCCGGCTTGTTCCACTCATCAGGAGGGCTCTTCCTTCGGCGCGTCAGCCCGGCATACCGTTCTCACCGTGACTCAGCGCAGCACGACGATTCCCGCCGGACTTCCGGTCGCCGATACCGTGGTCGACCTGCTGGTGATCGGCTCGGGCACCGGCATGTCGGCTGCACTGGCTGCGCACGAGCTGGGACTGTCGGTGCTCATCGTGGAGAAGTCGTCCTACGTGGGCGGCTCGACCGCCCGGTCCGGGGGCGCCCTGTGGCTGCCCGCCGGACCGGTGCTGGCCGATGCCGGCGCCAACGACACCGCCGAGCGTGCCGCAACCTATCTGGACGCGGTGGTCGATGGGTCGGCACCAGCGGAGCGTTCCGCCGGCTTTGTCGCTCATGTGTCCGCGACGGTCGAAATGTTGCGCCGCACGACGCCGTTGCGGCTCTTCTGGGCCCGCGACTATTCCGACTACCACCCGGAGCAGCCCGGCGGCAGCGCGGCCGGACGGACCTGCGAGTGCCGGCCACTGGACACGTCGATTCTCGGCGAATACCGCACCCGACTCAGACCAGGCGTGCTGGAGGCCGGCGTCTCGATCCCGACGACGGGTGCCGACTACCGCTGGATGAACCTCGTGGTTCGGGTGCCCCGCAAGGGCATTCCGACGTTCGCGAAGCGCGTGGCCCAGGGCGTTGGCGGCCGTCTGCTGGGCCGACGCTACGCGGCCGGTGGCCAGGGCCTGACGGCCGGGCTGTTCGCGGGTGTGCTGCGCGCCGGCATCCCGGTGTGGACCAACACCACGCTGCTGCGCCTCGACGGCGACGGCAGCCGCGTGAGCGGGGCGATCGTGGACCACGACGGACGCGAGGTGAGAATCACGGCACGACGGGGGGTAGTGCTCGCCACCGGGGGTTTCGATCACAGCATGGAGATGCGGTGGAAATTCCAGTCGGAGTCACTCGGCGCCGATTTCAGTCTGGGCGCCGAATCCAACACCGGTGACGGCATCCGCGCGGCGCAAGAACTCGGCGCCGACATCGATTTGATGGATCAGGCTTGGTGGTTCCCCGCTGTCGCGCCGCTGCCCGGCAAGGCGCCCATGGTCATGCTCGCCGAGCGGTCACTTCCCGGCTGCCTGATCGTGGACCAACACGGCCACCGTTTTTGCAACGAGTCGACCGATTACATGACCTTCGGTCAACGGTTGCTCGAACTGGAGCGATCGGGCAGTCCGATCGAAACGATGTGGATCATCTTCGATCAGCAATACCGCAACAGCTATGTGTTTGGCGCGGAACTGTTTCCGCGGATGCCGATCCCGCAGGCGTGGTACGACGCGGGCATCGCCTCGCGGGCCGACAGCCTCGCCGACCTTGCCGCGCACATCGGCGTTCCAGTGACGGAGTTCGCCCAGACGATGGCTCGCTTCAACGAAAGCGCCTGCGCCGGAGAGGATCCCGATTTCGGTCGGGGTCGCAGCGCCTATGACCGCTACTACGGCGACCCGACGATAACCCCGAACCCCAACCTGCGTCCGCTGACCAAGGGCCCGTTCTATGCCGTCAAAATGGTGCTCAGCGATCTGGGCACCTGCGGGGGCCTGAAGGCGGACGAACGGGCGCGGGTGCTGCGCGAGGACGGGCGCGTGATCGCCGGGTTGTACGCGATCGGCAATACCGCTGCCAACGCGTTTGGCACGACGTATCCGGGGGCCGGCGCGACGATCGCGCAGGGGCTGGTCTACGGCTACATCGCGGCGCTCGACGCGTCGAGCACCGGCTAGTCAGCCGCGCGCTTGGCCTCGACCTGCTTCTCGATCTCGCGCCAGTACCCCGGCGTGGGCCGTGGTTTACCGAAACCGCTCTTAGCGGCCTTCTGGATGATGGTGTCGGCCTCGTCGATGTCCTTCATCAGTTCGAGCGCGAACTCACGCTCCGCGGCGTAGTACTTGGCCGCCCAGCGCAGCGCTATCACCGAATACGCCCAGGCCGGTTCGGCCTCGGCGCCCTCGGCGTCCTCGACGGCCTTCCGGTGCCTGGCTTCGGCGTAGGCCACGTGCTCTTGCAGCAGTTCCTTCAGCCGAGCCGGATTGCTGAGGTGGCCGAAGGTGACTCGCAGCAGCATGCTGTGTTTGAGCACCGGCGGATCCACCGGTGCCTCGTTGGTCCACTCGGTGACGGCCGCCATCCCGGCCGCGGTGATCTTGTAGAGCCGCCGGCTGCGGGCGCCCTCGTCGTGCTCGACGCGCGACGTGACCAGCCCTAGGCCCTCGAGCTTCTTCAGCTCGGTGTAGATCTGACTGAACGACGGGCTCCAGTAGTAGAGGTCGACGCTCCAGTCGATCCATTTTTTGAGGTCGTAGCCGGAGACTTCCTCCTCGTAGGACATCATGCCCAGCAGCGCCCAACTGGTGGCGGCGAGCGCCGACTTCACCGACTTATCGCTGGACTCAGGCATTTCCCCAGGTTAACAATGCTGATTGGCGGGACGCGCCGCGGAGGACCGCTGGCCGGGACACCGAACGCTCCAACTCTCTAGGCCCGTTCGGCCTTCGACCGTTCCATCCATAGCAGCACCACGCCCACCGCGGTGACGATCACCGCCGCCGCGTACACCATCATTCCGAACGCCGGCGTGACGTTGACGAAGCCTTCTCCCTCGTTGTTCTTCGTGGCCACGGTGTGGAACCAGACGAACGTCAGGGCACCCAGCAGGGCGACCGCCACGCTGAGCCCGATGAGCCGGGCGGGTGGCACCAGGGATCCCGACACGGCAGGCAACGCCAAAAATGCGGCCACGACGGCCAACAGGATGACGACGAACTTCGCCGTTCCGTCGGCGGCGACCCCGTGGGAACTCAGGGTCCGGCCGAACAGCTTGAGGCTGACGGTTGCGAACGGCAGGAAGATCGAGATGACGGTGACGAGAAGCCCGCCCAGCACGATCCAGGCGGGGACCGACATCCTGGCCGCCAAGCCCTGCACCGCCGCGAGGCGGTCCGACTGTGCCTGCGGGGCGGGCTGCGCGGGCAAATCGGACCCCGGGCGCGCTCCGGGTGGTGAATAGCCCGGCGGCGCCGGCCGATTGGGCGCCTGAGACGGCGGAAGGGGCGGGTGCGGGGGCGCTGTCGGCGCGGTCCCGCGCGGAGGCGGCTGAGGGGGCAGCGGCGCCGCGCGGGTTTGGGCCGCCGAGGGCAGATTAGACCCGGGCGGCCGGGGCGGTAGCGGTGTGACCTGGGTCGGCGCCGCGGAGGGCGCGGGCGGGGATTGCTGCGGCGGCATGACCGGCGGTCGCGCTGTCCGCGCGTCGGGTTTGCGCTGTTGGTGCGGTGTCCAGGTCCGGCCGTCCCAGTAACGCTGGGCGCTGGGGTCGCGTGGGTCGTCGTACCAGCCGGGCTGGTTGGGCGTCGTCATCGGCGGATCCTCCCCTGTGGACTGAACTGCCCCCGCAACCGCGAGAATACGCGCGGCCACGCTTGAGGCCCGGCCGTGCGCCTCAGTCGCGCAGCGTGCGCCCCTCCGCGTCGGGCACCTTGCCGACGAGAATCATGATTCCGTCGATCAGCGGCCAGATGGCGCCGATCCCGCAGGTCAGCCAGGACACCGCGATTTGGGCGATGCCGACGTTGGTGTAGCCGAGATAGAAGCGGCCGACGCCGAAACTGCCTACGAAGATCTGCAGCAGCCCCGCGAGGAGCTTGCTCTTGTCCGACAGCGGACGCCCGTAGGCGTCGACGCCATACGGCGCGCCACCGTATGGAGCGACGCCCGCGCCCGCGGCGGGCGCGTTGGCGTGCCATTGCTGGCCGTCCCAATACATTTGGCCGGGCTGGCCGCTCGGGTCCGGGTACCACCCGGCGGATGGCTGTTCGGTCATTGTGTTTCCCTCTCTTCTGAAGGCGATGAATGCACCTGCGGCTCAGCCGATTAGGCCCATCATTGCACCGGCGAGCCGAATTTGTCCGGTATGGACTTCAGTTCGCCCGCAACCGTTCGACGATGACCTCTCGCGCGGCGCGGCCTTCCGGCGTCGGGGTGAGGGGGTAGACGTGCACCAGGCCGGGTTGTTCGTGGTAGTCGATTCGCACACCGGCGGCCGCCGCCTTTTCGGCCAGCAGTCGCGCGTCGGGGTTGAGGATGTCGCGGGTGCCGCTGAACACGGTCAGCGGTCCCAGGCCGGACAGATCGGCGTTCAGCGGGCTCACCATGGGGTCGGTCATCGGCAAGTCACCACACCAGCGCTTGGCGAACTCGAGCAGGCCCACCCGCGTCAGCCACGGATCGTCGACCGCGTCGATCAACGGGTTGGTCAACGACAGGTCGAGAACGGGCGAGATGAGCACGGTTTCGGGCAGGACCAGGTGGTGCTCGTCGCGCAGTAGCAGCGCCGCCGACAGGGCCAGCTGTCCCCCGGCGGAATCCCCGGCCAGGCACACGCTGTGGTCGGGCGTCGCCTTCTCGGCAACCAGCTCGGCAATCCTGGGGACCACCTCGGCCGCGGTCGCGAACGGCGCCAGCGGATAGATCGGCACGACCACTTCCACGCGCGCGTCACCGGCGATCTGTACCGCCAATTTCCAATGCTGCGAGGCGATTTCGTTGACCCAGGCGCCGCCGTGCAGGTAGACGACCGTCGACTGCGGTTCGTGCAACGAATGCAACGTCAAGGAATAGGTCGGCCAAAGCGATTCTCGGTCCAAGTGCAGGTTGACGTCCTTGCGCAACCCCGGCGGAGGTCCGTAGAACTGCGGGTGCGCCGCGCGCTGATCGATGTGATCGCGGGCGCTTTGCGCGCTGCGGTATGCGCGGGCCCGCGTCCGACGTATGACGGCGGGCAGGGCCCGACTCCGCCAGCTCAGGCTCATCGGATCTGGACCCCACGCTTGCGCACCCACACTAGGGCGGCCACGGTTCCCGCGATCCAGACCGCCACGGCGATCGCCAGATGCACGAAGCTCTTCGTGTCCCGCCCGAACACCGGCCAGATCAAGGCGGGAACTTTCGTCCACAGCAGGCGGTGCTCGACGCCGTTCATCGGGTCGGCGACGTAGTACAGCGCGTAGGGCAGCGTCAGCGCCAAGATCCAGGCGCCGGTGCGGCGACGATCGCCACGCTGCCGCCAGCGCCGAAGCAGCGGCTCGACGCTCACCGGGTGCAGTACCGAGAAAAAGTTCCCGACGCCCAGCCACGACACGATGGGCACCGCGACGGTGGGGATGGTCACCGCCAGGCGCCCCGGCGTTTGGAACCACAGCGTGAGGACCATCGCCGTCAGCAACGTCGGCAGCCCGACGATCGTCAGCAGTGCCAGGTTCTTGATCAACAGCACTCGCCAGAAGGGCACCCCGTCGGACAATGCCTGTTGGACGCGGTAGTGGTCGGCCCCGAGCAGGTTGGTGGTGGTGACGTCCGCGAGGACCCACGAGGAAAAGTACGTGCCGACCAAAACCGCCCAGTCGTGGTGATGGCGGCCCGGCGTCAGTGGCTGCACCAGCAGCCACGCCGCGGCGAAGACGACGTTGGCCAGCACCCCCATCAGCCAGTTACGCGGCGGCGTGAATGCCCAGCGGATCTCGGCCGCGACCGCCGGCCCGAGCTTTTGTTGCAAGTCCTTGGCGGCCCGCCTGGCCGCGGCGGGCCGAGGTGCGGTTGCGCGCGCCGCGGCGCGCAGCGCGGCGTCAACCCGCGGGCGCATCGTCGCCTGCAATTCCAACATTTGCTCCCCCACATTAGAGCGGTTGTCCGTGCCACCACCCGCTCTGGCAAGGCTTTTCGCCGCGTGTCGTAGCCGTTGTCAATTCGGCGGTCCGATATAGCGCCGGTGCAGTTCCTGCGTGAGGAGGTGAATCTCGCGGGTGAGCTCGGTGTTGGTCTTCAGCTCCAAGTCCTCCATCTGGTAGTCATGGTCGGCGCGGGCCTGCTGGAACGCCGCCTGACGGTTCTGACCGATCATCACGAAGGTCGACAGGAAGATCGCTTCGAGCGACACCGCCAGGGTCAGGGTGGGCCATGGACTGCGTTCCAAGAACAGCATCCATACGCCGAACAGGGCCGCGTGCAGCCAGACGAAGTTCATCGACCCGGCAAACGCGGTTATCCGGTCGGCCAGGCGCAGCTGGAGGTCCTGGCCCCGCCTGCGGGCCTCCGCGATGACGGCCGGGTGGTGCACCTGGCCGCCGCGCAGCAACCGGCGCGGAATCAGTTGCGGATTGTGGTGATGCGCATAGGCCTGTGTCGTCATGTGAGCGGTTCCTTCCGGTGCCGTGGCGGTGCCCCGCCGCTGGCTAATGCTAATGGGCTGCCCCCTCGCCAGCCGACGCCCAATGGCGCGTCGCTAGAACGTGTTACAGTTTGCCCACCACGCGCGTTAGGAGGCCCGGATGGACGCCGTCGCACCGGCCTGGCCAACCAAAAACCGCTGCGGCACAAGCGAATCGCGCCGTGCGTGATCCGGACATGAGCCGCAAGCGTGTCGTCGTCGCCGGACTGGGAGACGTCGGTGTCCTGACCGCCATCCGCCTGGCCCGGCACGCCGACGTCGTCGGGATCTCCGCCAAACCCGCGCTGGTAAGCGGCCAGGAACTCGGGATCCGGCTGTCCCGCCCCGAGGACTGGGCCCGCGACTACTGGATTCCGTTCGACAAGTTCCGCCGCCTGGACGACGTGCGCACGGTGCAGGCGACGCTGACCGGGCTCGACCTGGCCGGCCGAACGGTGTTGGGCCGGCGCGACGACGGCACCCCCCTGGCCGAGGAGTTCGACGCGCTGGTCATCTCGACGGGCGTCAGCAACGGGTTCTGGCGCCGCCCGAACCTGCAGTCGCCCACCGAGATCGGCGCCGACCTGCGCGCCGCCCATGACCGGCTGGCCGCCGCGAATTCGGTGATCATCGTGGGTGGCGGCGCGGCCGCGGTCAGCAGCGCCGTCAACATCGCGACCACCTGGCCGGGCAAGCGGGTCGACCTCTACTTCCCCGGCGAGCGGGCGCTGGGCGAGTATCACCCGGCGACGTGGCGGCGCATCCGAGACCGATTGCTCGACCTGGGCGTGGGCGTGCACCCCGGCCACCGCGCCCAGATCTCCGACGGCTTCTCGGGTGAGGAGATCACCGGGGACCCGGTCCACTGGAGCACCGGGCAGTCCCCGGCTTCCGCCGACGCGGTGCTATGGGCGATCGGCCGGGTACGCCCGAACACCGATTGGCTGCCACCGGAACTCCTGGACGAGCGCGGCTTCGTTCGCGTGACGCCGCAGCTGCGGGTGCCCGGCCATCGGGGCGTGTTCGCGGTCGGGGACGTCGCGGCCACCGACCCGCTGCGCAGCTCCGCCCGCAATCGTGGGGATGCGTTGGTAGCGAACAACATTCGCGCCGAATTCGCGGGCCGGGAGCTGCGCGCCTTCCGAACCCCGGGCCGGCGGTGGGGCTCGTTGGTGGGCATCCAGCCCAACGGGCTCGAGGTCTTCTTCCCCACCGGCCATTCGTTGCGGTTCCCGTCCTGGTCGGTCGAGCGGGTGGTGATGCCGTGGGTCGTCCGATGGGGCATGTACCGCGGGATCCGCGAAAACCAGCCGCTTCGGCCGCTCAGCTCTTGATGGACCCGGTTCGCTTGGTGGTGAACGTCGCGACGCACACCATGGCGCGGTCGCCGCGCTGCCACGATTCGCGGGTGGGCGGCATGATCGCCAGGTCGATGTCGGGATCCAACAACGCGGACGGCGAGTACGACGCCAGGTCGTCCTTGCAGTCCTTGCTGTAGGCACCGAATCCGGACTCGCCGGGGAACGGCCCGTCGGGAATGGTCACGATCCCCGCCACCTCGCCCGCGTGGGGCCGGTCGCAGCTGGTGGTGTCCACCGAGGAGATGCGGTTGCCCCTGGGCAACTCGGCGAAGCAGTCCCCGACCTTGATGTCGCGCGCGCTGACCGTGTGAGTCGGAGACAGCGCGACCACCACGATGACGACGGCGATGCCGACCGCCCAGGCGCCGGAGAGGACGAGGCCGCCGATGGCCATGCCCCGGCCGCGCTGCCCGCCGGGTTTCGTCTTGCCCAGCGCGATGACGCCGAAGATGACGCTGAGCAGGATTCCCCCGACCGCACCGAAAATCAGTGAGGCGACGGCGAATCCGCTGGTCGTCTGGGCCTGCGGCGGCAGCGCGTAGCCCGGCGGCGGGTACGGGCCCGGCGGGTAGGGCGCGGGATAGGGGCTTGGCGGGTAAGGCGGCGGATAGGGTCCCGGCGGGTACGGACCCGGGTAAGGCGGCGGATATCCACCCTCGGGCGGGGGCGGTTGGTATGGGGGCGGGCCCGGGTCCGTCGGATGCGACATGCCTAACTGTACGACCGGCGGTCACCGCACCGCTTCGCGACCGTAACCTGGCCGCGAATTTGACAGGATTTTTCGCTGTGTGGTTACGCTCGCGGCTGCCTCGGGGAATCAGGTGCCGCTAATCGCCTGTCCGCGTGTATGTTTCGTCGAAGTCCACGCTCCATTGGCAGTCGGCGCGGCCCGAGGACTCGTCGAGATGGTCGTGGCCGATCAGCTGCGTGATCGGATCCTGTGGCGGTTGGGGCAACGCATACTGGCCGGTGGCTCGCGCGTAGACGGCCCCGCCGCAGCCGGGATCGTTGTCGTCGTGCTCGACGTGCAGTGTCCAGGTGCCGCCCTCGAACACCAGCGGTGTGTCAATCGTTTTGGAGTGGAAATAGCTCATGCACCGGTCCCCGGTGCGCAGGCAGTCGGTGACGACGGCTTGGTCCGTCTGCTGTGGCGCGATCCTCGCCTTGAACTTTCGGACCAGGTGGTAGCGGCCGTGCAGGGCTTGGGCCGGCGAGCCCACCCGCGGCGGAAGCGCGTTCGGGTCGGGGAGCTTGTTGATGTCGACGTCCCCGGAGCGGGTGAAGGTCACCGTCCGCTTTTCGTTGCAGGCGTTGGCCGATGCCCCGCGATATTCACCGGCGAAGGTTCCGTCCGGTTGCGGCTGCAGAGTCAACACCTGCCACACCTCGGCCGGGGCGTCTCGGCACTTGTCCGAGCCGATGGTCACCGCCACCCAGCGCCCGTCCACCTCGTCGAAAACCGCGTTCGACGCGAGCCGTAGCTCGCCACTGACCCGTTGCGCCGTCGCCCGGCAACCGTTCGGCCCGCACGCCGAGCGGACGGCGTAGGTGTCCGTTTCCGGAGCCGCGCCCTGACCCGGGACACCCTCCAGCGTGGTGCCCTGGCTGAAGCGCACGCGGTAGACACCGGTGAAGGGGCCGGTGTTCGGGGTCGCGGCAGCGGTGTTCCCCGGCGTAGTGGCGGGACTGGTGGCCGCGGTGCGGCCCGATTCGGAGTGCCGCAGCAGTTTCACGGCCGCGAAGACGCCACCGGCGACGACGAGCAGCGCGACGCCCAGCAGGGCGCCGACGAGCGCCCGGGGGCGCCGGCGAGGCCGGATGGCGGGCATGGTCGCATCGATCCGGGGTTGGGTGTCCGGGAATGGAATGTCGCCGGGCTGGGTGGCGCCCGGGCCCAGCTGCCGGGCCAGCTGGTCGGCGAATTCGCGGCAGCCGCCAAACCGGTGCGACGGCTCCTTGGCCATCGCTTTGGCGAACACCGGATCCAGCGCGGCGAGCTCGGGGCGGCGGGCGCCGATCCAGGGCGGGGCGGCGTTGATGTGCTGGCTGATCACCACGGCCGGGTTGGAATCGACGTACGGCGCCGACCCGGTCAGCAGGTGAAACGCGGTGCACGCCAACGCATATTGATCGGCGCGCCCGTCGACCCGCTCCCCCTTCAACTGCTCCGGCGCGACATAGGCCACCGTCCCGACCGTCATGTTCGTCGCGGTCAGCCCGGTCGCGTCGTCGATGTGGCGCGCCAGCCCGAAGTCGGCGAGATAAACCCGGCGCGCCTGACCGTCGGGGTCGGTCAGCAAGATGTTGGCCGGCTTGACATCCCGGTGCAGCAACCCACGGCCGTGCGCGTAATCCAACGCCGAGCCGACCGCGGTGACGATCGCCACGACGTCTTCGAGCGGCATCCCGCCCGGGTGGTGTTCGCGCAGCAGCCGGCCGGCATCGGTGCCGGCCACATAATCCATCGAGATCCAGAACTGGCCGTCCTCTTCACCGCGGTCGTGGATCGTCACGATGTGCGGATGCGACAACCCGGCCGCCAGCTCCGCCTCCCGCATGAAGCGGCCCCGAAACTCCGGGTCGCCGGTGAGCTCCGCGGGCAGCACCTTCAACGCATCCTGGCGCGGCAACCGGGGATGCGCCGCCAGGTACACCTGGCCCATCCCGCCCGCGCCCAACACCCGCACGATCGTGTACCCGGCAAACACCTGACCCGCCTCGAGCGACATGGGACGATCGTAAATGCTCAAGCCGCAGTGGCACCTAAACTCGCGCCGAATGCGAAGCCGCGCCCTCCGGGCAAACCGCGCACCGCTTTAATCGCCGGTGCGGGTGAAGGTTTCGTCGAAGTCCGTGTTGAGCTCGCACGGGGCGGTCTGTTCCTGGTGAGCGCGGCCGGTGAGCGTGGCGATCGGATCCCCCGGCGGTTGCGGCAGCGGATACTGTCCGCTGGACTTCATGCGCGCGGTGCCCCCGGAGTGCGGGCAGGTGACGTCGGCGTCGACGTTCCAGGTCCAGCGTCCGTTTCCGAAGACCAGCGGTTGGTCGGCCGACGCCTCGTGGAAGTAGCTCATGCACCGATCGGCGGTGCGCAGGCAGTAGGTCGCGACCGCGGTGTTGAGCTGTTGTTGCGGCAGGCCGTTCGCGAAGATCCGGGTCAGGCGGTAACGGCCGCGCAGGCCCTGGGCCGGCGACGCCGCCCGCGGGGGCTGGGCGTTCGGATCGGCAAGGGTTTTCACGTCGACGTCGCCGGTGCGGGTGAAGGACACGGTTCGCTTGTTGGCGCAGGCGTTGGCGGCGGTCGCCGTGTATTCGCCGTCGAGGCCGCCGTCCCGACGGGGCCGCAGTACGAAGACCTGCCAGAACTCCGCGGTCGCCTCGCGGCAGGCGTCCGGTGCGACGGCGACCGCGACCCAGGCCGCGCCGATCTGGTCGAACACCATCGTCGGTTGCGCCACGGTCTCCCCACCGAGGCGGGACGCGGTCATCACGCAGCCCGCGGGGCGGCACACCGAGCGCAGGCCGTACGTGCTCGTCAGCGCCGGCGGGGAACCGGGGTCCGGGACGTCATCGAGAGCCATGTTCGGCCCGAAATCGGCCCGATAGGTGCCCGTGAAGGGGCTCGCGGGCGCGGCCGGGCGGTGCGAACCGGTGAGCTTCAGCGTCGCGACGACGCCGCCCGCGACCAGCAACACGACGCCGGCCAGCACCGCGGCGAGGACGCCGGGGCGACGGCCCAGCCGCCTCCAGGCGGAGGGTTTCTTCCACTGCGGCGCAAGCAAAGTCGGGTCCGACGAGGGATACGCGTCGGCCCCGTCGAGATGCCGCCCCAATTCCTGGGCGAACTCCCCGCAGCTGTTGAACCGGCCGCCGGGATCCTTGGCCAGCCCGGCGGCGAAGACGGGATCCAGGCCAGTCAGCTCGGGACGGTGGGCGCCGATCGACGGCGGCGGGGCGCTGACGTGTTGACCGATGACCACCGCCATGGTGGGCCCGCCGAACGGGGGCACCCCGGCGAGCAGATGAAAAGCGGTGCACGCCAGGGCATATTGATCGGCGCGACCGTCGACCGACCCTGCCATCAACTGCTCGGGCGCCGCGTAGGCCACCGTGCCGACCGCCATCTTCGTCGAGGTCAACCCGGCCACGTCGTCGACGCGACGGGCGATCCCGAAGTCGGCCAAAAAGATCCGCCGCGGCTGTCCGTCCGACTCGGTCACCAGGATGTTGGCCGGCTTCACGTCGCGGTGCAGCAGCCCCCGGTGATGCGCGTAATCGAGCGCCGAGGCGACCGCGTTGATGATCGCCATCGCGTCCTCGACGGGCATGCCGCCGCTAAATTGCTCCCGCAACAGCCGGGCCACGTCGGTGCCGGCCACGTATTCCATCGAGATCCAAAACTGGCCCTCGTATTCACCGCGGTCGTGGATCCCCACGATTTGCGGGTGCGAGAGCCCGGCGGCCAGCTCCGCCTCCCGCTCGAATCGCTCCCGGTACTGCGGATCGGCGGTGACTTCGGTCGGCAGCACCTTCAACGCGTCCTGGCGCGGCAACCGGGGGTGCGACGCCAGATACACCTGACCCATGCCGCCCGAGCCCAGCAGCCGCAGGATGGTGTATCCCGCGAACACCTGACCGATCTCGAGCGCCATGGCCGAATCGTAGATGCCCCGGTGGCGGATCAGCGGCTGTTGAGCAGCAGCATGAGGCCGTAGTCCATGTGGATCTGCTGGTGGCAGTGCAGCAGCGACAAGCCGGGCTGGTCGGCGACGAAGTCGATCTCCATGCTTTGGAACCCGCCCAGCATCGCGACGTCCTTGCGCACCCCGGAGGTCGGCGTCCCGGCGATGCGGGTGAGTTCGAAGGTGTGGCGGTGCAGGTGCATCGGGTGCAGGTCGTCGGTCGCGTTGCGGAAGCGAAGCCGATAGCGCTTGTCGCGCTGCAGATCCAGCACGGGCTGGTTGGTGTCCATCGAAAACGCGGTGCCGTTGAACATCCAGACGTTGAAGCCGTTGTCGGCGGCGTTGCGCTTTTCGATCAGCATCTCGATGGTGCGTTCCGGCGGCGGCACCGGCGCGGGGTTGGGCGGCGCGAACAGCCGGTAGTCCCATTTGAACGGCGGGGGCTCCGCCCACTGCGGGTCACCGCCGCGCCCGGCGTATTCCACCACCACGCCCATGCCGTGGCCGCGGTCGTCGTCGGAGAGGTCCCCGAGCACCCACACGCCGGGATTCGTCATGTTGACGAACGCCGAAATGCGTTCGGCCGCACCGAGCCACAGCACCGGGACCGGCGACGGATTGGGCACCGGATTCCCGTCCAGGGCGACCACAGTGAAGGTGTGCCCGGGCAAGGCCAGGCTGCGGCTCTCGGTGGCGCTGCCGTTGAGGACGTGCAACAGCACCCGCTGCCCGGCTTGGACGCGGATGGGATCGCCGTGGCCGAGCATGCGCCCGTTGATCGCGAATGCCCCGTAGCTGACCTCGTAGCCATGCGGGTCGCCTTTGGCGAGCGACGCCTTCATCGCGGACTCGCCTTTGTCCTTGAGGTCGGCGTCCGGTTCGCCGGCCAGGAATTCGCTGGCCATGTCGCCCCCGCGGGTGAAACTGGGCTCGAATTCCTTGAGCATCAAGAAGATCTCTTGGTCGTAGGCGCCCGGGTTCTGTTTGGGCTCGATGTAGACCGGTCCGACCAGGCCGCTGTACTGGCCGCGGGACAGGTCCGCGCGCGGCACGACGTGGGTGTGATAGAAGCGGTACCCCGCCGGCCCGGGGACGAACGAAATGCGCCGCATGCCGTGCGCCGGGATGTCGGGGGTGCCCTCCTCGGCCGAACCGTCGACGTCGACGCCGACGTGCTGGCCGTGCCAGTGCAGCTGCTCCGGGGCATCGGTGTCGTTGAAGATGTCGACCCACGTCCGTTGCCCCTCCTTGAACCGCAGCAACGGTCCCGGGAATTGGCCGTTGTAGGTCAGGGTCGACACGGTGTGGCCCGGCGCCAGCTCCACGGGTCCGGTGCCGATGCGCAGCGTGTAATCGGGCTTGCCGTTGGGCGGGCCGGGCGGCGCGGTCCGTGAGCAGGCCGCCGCGACGCCGGCGGCACCGCCCGCGGTGATCAACGCCAGGCCACTGAGGAATCGACGGCGGTCGAAGGGGTTCATCGTCGCTCCCGGGGCTGGGCGAGGACGGGCAGCAGAAAATCGATCCGGTCGTTCAGTTCGCTTGCCACGCGCCGGAATTCGGGATAACTCGCCCTGCCCTCAGCGGCCGAGGGATCCGGCAGGCTCCAATGCATCGCGGTGACAACGCCATGCTCCCGGGCGTATTCGCGGACCTTGTCGCACAGCGTGATCACGCAATCGAAGCGCCCCCGGGCGACCGCGGCCAACGGCTGCGGTCGGCCGCCACCAAGGTCGATGCCGTAGAGGTCGCGCATGATCCGCACCGCGTTCGGGTGCATCTGTGGTTTGGGATGGCTGCCGGCGCTCGCGGCACGGATGCGGCCGCCGCCCTTCTTCCGCAGCAGCGCCTCGGCCATCGGCGAGCGCGCGCTGTTGCCGGAGCACAGAAACAGCACCGACCCGGCGGGCCGGGTCGTGGCAGCGGGCGCAAGCGCCGGATGCAATGCGCTTGCCGCCCCGGCGAATTCGGCCGCGCACCGCGCCAGGTTCAGGTGGTAGTAGGTGTCGCGGGCGTCGAAATTGCTGCGCCGCGCGTCGATGAGCCCCGCCGAGCGCAACAGCCGCAGGTGGTACGACACCAGGTTCTGTGGCTCGTCGACGGCGTCGGCCAGCTCCCGTACCCGATGGTCGCCTCCGGCGAGCTCGGCAAGCAAGGCCCAACGCACCGGGTGCGACGCCATCTGCATCAGCGGTGGAACTTCCGCGCGCTTGGTTGCCGCCACCCTTCGGACAATACATCAAATCAGTTTGATAGGTTTGGCGCGTGAATGAGCTCCGCCGCACCCTGGGGGTGTTCGACGCGGTGGTGATCGGGCTGGGCTCGATGATCGGTGCCGGCATCTTCGCGGCGCTCGGCCCCGCGGCGCACGCCGCCGGCTCGGGGCTGCTGCTGGGCCTGGCCGTGGCCGCGGTGGTCGCCTACTGCAACGCCACCTCCTCCGCGCGGCTGGCCGCCCGCTACCCCGCCTCCGGCGGCACCTATCTGTACGGCCGCGAGCGGCTGGGCGATTTCTGGGGCTACCTGGCGGGTTGGGGCTTCGTCGTCGGCAAGACCGCCTCGTGCGCGGCGATGGCGCTGACGGTCGGCTCGTATGCGTGGCCGTCGCAGGCGCACGCGGTGGCCGTCGCCGCGGTGGTCGCGCTGACGGCGGTGAACTATGTCGGGGTGCAGAAGTCGGCGTGGCTGACCCTTATCATCGTCGCGGTAGTCCTTGCGGTGCTGGCCGCGGTGGTCGTCGCCGTATTCACCTCCCGCAGCATCGGCGCCGAACACCTGCATCTGTCGGGCGTCACCGCCGGCGGCGTGATCCAGGCGGCGGGCCTGTTGTTTTTCGCCTTCGCCGGCTACGCGCGCATCGCCACGCTGGGCGAGGAGGTGCGCGATCCGGCGCGCACCATCCCCCGGGCCATCCCGCTGGCCCTGGCGATCGCCCTGGCCGTCTACGCGCTGGTGGCCGTCGCGGCGCTTGCCGCGCTGGGGCCGCGACGCCTGGCCGAGGCGTCCGCGCCGCTGTCCGAGGCGGTGCGGGCGGCGGGGATGGGCTGGCTGGCGCCCGTCGTGCAGGTCGGCGCGACGGTCGCGGCGCTGGGCTCGCTGCTGGCCCTGATCCTGGGGGTTTCGCGCACCACCCTGGCGATGGCGCGCGACCATCACCTCCCGCACGCGCTCGCCGCCGTGCACCCGCGGTTCGGCGTGCCCCACCGCGCCGAGCTGCTGATCGGCGTCGTCGTGGCGGTGTTGGCCGCGACGGCGGACCTACGGGGGGCGATAGGTTTTTCCTCGTTCGCGGTGCTCATCTACTACGCGGTCGCCAACGCCTCGGCGTTGACCCTTCGGCCCGACGAGGGACGGCCGCGCCGCGCCATCCCGGTGATCGGGCTGGTCGGGTGCCTGGTGCTGGCGTGCGCGCTGCCGCTGTCCTCGGTGCTGTCCGGTGCGGTGGTGCTGGGCCTCGGTGTCGCGGCGTACGCGATTCCCCGGCGGCCCGAACGGGAAGACTGAGCGGGTGGCCGAGCGCGAAACAGATGCATTCGAAGAGTTGGTGTCGCTGCTGAACTACCCGATGTTCGTGGTCACCACCCAGGCCGACGGCGTCGACGCCGGCTGCCTGGTCGGTTTCGCCAGCCAAACCAGCATCCACCCGCCGCGGTTCCTGGTCGGTTTGTCCACGAAGAACCACACGTTCCGGGTCGCCGCCGGGGCCAGCCACCTCGCCGTGCATGTGTTCGACCACGAACACCTCGGCGTCGCGGAGCTGTTCGGCAGCCAGACCGGCGACGAGATCAACAAGTTCGACCGCTGCTCGTGGCATCGCGGCCCGGCGCAGCTGCCCATCCTCGACGACGCGGCCGCCTGGTTCGCCGGCAAGATCCTGGATCGTTTCCCGCTCGGTGACCACGTCGGGCACCTGCTCGAGCCGGTGGACGGCCGCCCGCCGCAAGAGCTCGAGCAGTGGGTGTCGTTCGGCGACGTCCGCCACCTGGAACCGGGTCACGAGGCCTGATGTGACTCCCCGGGTGGGCGCCGTCGGCGGCATCGCCGAACTCGCGTCGTTCTACGCCGATCCCCCGGCGGGCGTGCGGGCCAACATGATCTTCAGCGCCGACGGCGCGGCGGCGTTTGCCGGTCGCGCGGGTCCGCTGTCCTGTCCGATCGACCAGCAGCTGTTGAGGCTGCTGCGGGGCTTCGCGGACGTGGTGCTGGTCGGCGCGGGCACGGCGCGCGCCGAGAACTACGGTCCGGTGCGCCTCACCGACGCGCAGCGGGCCGCGCCGCCTATCGCGGTGATCACGCGCAGCGGCGAATTGCCGGCCAGGCTGTTCAGCGACCCCGCGCACCCGCCGATCTTGGTGACCTGCGCGCGCTCGGCCGCGCGGCAGGACCCGCGCCGGGAGATCCTGGTGGCCGGCGAGGATTCCGTCGACGTGACGCGCGCCGTCGCCCAGCTGCGCGGCCAGGGCATGGCCCGCATCCTGTGCGAGGGCGGCCCGACCCTGCTGGACGAGCTGGTCGACGCCGACGCCGTCGTCGAAATCTGCGTGACACTGGCGCCCAAGCTGGCCGGGAGCCAACCCGTCGGCAGCCGGCCGGCGTCACGGCTGTCGGTGCCGGTCGGGATGCGCCTCGAGCACGCCCTGGCTTACGACGATTACGTGTTTTTGAAGTACCGCCGCTGAGCCGCGGTCAGGCGCGGGGATAACCCCGGCGGACCGTGCGATCGAGAATGCCCAGGGTCGCCCGCAGCGCGCCCTCGGAGAGCACCGGAAAAATCCCGGCGTCGCGCCACTTCGGGTCGATGTTCGACCAGTCGTAGAACGACGTGACCACGGTGGACGCGCCGTCGTCGGCCGGCTCGAGCAGGTATCCGTAGACGTGGCCGATTTGTGGGCGGATCTGGCCGAGAATCGTCCACGAAATTAGCCGATCCTGCTCGAACTCCTTGATGCTGACGGTGACGTCGTATTTGCCCAGTTGCGGAAAGTCGTTGAGCGCTTCGCGGTCCATGTGGACCACGAAGCTGTCTCCGACGCCCGTCACCGGTTCGCCCTCGGCGTCCTGGAGCATGCCCGAGGAATCGATGGCAACGTGGCCCTGCGGGTCGCACAGCACCGCGAAGACATCGGCGGCCGGGGCCGGGATGGTGCGACGGATCTCGATGCGTTCTTCGGTCATGGGTCCTCGCAGCCGCCGCAGAAAACCTGATTTGCCTCGCCGGTCACTCTACGTCGCCGCGGCCGTCGACGTCAGTGCCGTCGCGATTGCTGGACGCCCGCTCGGCATGCAGCGGCGCACCGGGCTTCCTATGATGAAGGCTTGGGGATAATTTCATCGAATTGCCTGCGCGACACAATCTTCAGTCCACCGTCGTCCGACTTCTTCTCGCGGGCACACAGAGGAGGAACAGCGGCGACGTGAGCGATTCGAACGGCGAGGACGAATACCGCAACCTGGCGGTGAACCGGCTGCGGCCCAGCGAGCTTCAATGGGCGCTCAACAACGATTCCGTGCACGGGATCGCCTACGCGTTCCGCAACCCCGTCGCCGTCGCCGAGTCCATCGACGACCCCCAGGACGAACGCAAGACCTACCTGATCCGGGTCAGGCGTGACGATCTGGCCTCGGCGCTGGGAAAGATCAACGATTGGATCGTCCGGAATCCCGGCCCGGCGGGCATGCAGGCCTACGGCTTCGTCCGGGCGTTGTCGCGAGAGGGGCTCAGCGAGAAGACCGGCGACGAGGAATGCCGGTAATCCTCACCCACCCCGAAGTTCGTAGCCAGCCGACCGGGAATTAGCTGGCTTTCTGGCAATTCAGCGTGCCCCGCGGTTGCCCAAACCATTAGCCTTATGCCTGGCACGCCGCGCTTCGGTGTGGGTTTTGCGGCGCGTGGCGGCGGGTGAGGAGTCGGCGATGGGTGACACGACCGCGGATTCGCGGGAGGGCTCGCAGTTCGGGCCGTATCGGTTGCGGCGGCTGGTCGGCCGCGGCGGCATGGGCGATGTCTACGAGGCCGAGGACACGGTGCGCGAGCGCATCGTGGCACTCAAGCTGATGTCGCAGACGCTGTCCAGCGACCCGGTCTTCCGTTCGCGCATGCAACGCGAGGCCCGCACCGCGGGGCGGCTGCAGGAACCGCACGTCGTGCCGATCCACGACTTCGGCGAGATCGATGGCCAGCTCTACGTGGACATGCGCCTGATCGACGGCAAGAACCTGGCCGCGATGCTGAGCCGTTTCGGGCCGCTGTCCCCGCCGCGCGCGGTGGCGATCGTGCGCCAGATCGGCTCGGCGCTCGACGCCGCGCACGCCGCCGGGGTGATGCATCGCGACGTGAAACCGGAGAACATCCTCGTCACCGCAGACGATTTCGCGTACCTCGTCGATTTCGGGATCGCCAGCGCCACCTCCGACGAGAAGTTGACGACGTTCGGCACCACGGTCGGCACGGTCAAATACATGGCCCCGGAGCGGTTCAGCGATGGCGAGGTGACCTATCGGGCCGACATCTACGCGCTGGCCTGCGTCCTGTATGAGTGCCTGACGGGCACCCCGCCGTACACGGGCGACACGATCGGGGTGATGGGCGCGCACCTCAACCAGGCGATCCCGCGCCCCAGCGCCGCGCGCCCGAGCATCCCGGTGGCCTTCGACGGTGTGATCGCCCGCGGCATGGCCAAGGATCCCGCGGCGCGCTACGCCACGTGTGGTGATCTGTCGGCGGCCGCGTATGCCGCGCTGGCCACGCCCGATCAGGATCGGGCCACCGACATCTTGGAGCGCAGCCAGGTGGCGAAGCTGCCCGCCGCGTTCGCCGGCCAGCAGCCCAGCGGTTTTGCCGCCATGCCGCCGCCCGTGATGGCGAACCAGGCGCCCCCTCAGGCGCCCCGGTGGACCACCGGATCGGCGCCCGGGGCACCGATGCCGCAGCCGACGGGGTGGCCCGGCACCCCCACGTGGGGCACCGGCGACATGGGCAGCGTCGGCGCGCCGCTCTGGGGGCAGCCGCCCCAGAGCAGCGGCAAGCCGTGGCTGTGGATCGGCGCCGTCGTGGCGGTCGTGGTAGCCGTGGCGGTCGGGTTGGTCATCGTTGCCGCCCACCCGTGGCAGTCGTCGTCCCCGTCGGCCCGGTCCTCCACGCCGACCCCTGCGGCGCCTCCGCCGGACGCGGTTGAGCTCAAGGTGCTCGATGACGGTGTCTCCGTCGGCAGCGCGGCCGCACCGACGACGATCGACATCTTCAACGAGCCGATCTGCCCGCCGTGCGGCAGCTTCATCCGGTCGAACGCCGGTGACATCGACAGCGCGGTGAACAATAAGAAGCTGGCGGTGCGCTACCACCTGCTGAACTTCCTCGACGACAAGTCGCACAGCAAGAACTACTCGTCTCGCGCGGTGGCGGCGACGTATTGTGTTGCGGCGCAGAACGATCCGAAGCTGTACATGAACTTCTACTCCGGCCTGTTCGCCAGCAACTTTCAGCCGGCGGAGGACGCCCCCGAGGACCGCACCGACGGCGAACTGGCCCAGCTGGCCAAGACCGTCGGCGTCGACGCCAGCGTGATCGATTGCATCAAGGGCGGCGACGACGTCGGCACCGGCAAGGCCAAGGCCGCCGCCGGGGACGCGACGCTCACCGGACTCAACGCCACCGGCACACCGTTCGTGTGGGACGGCACCAAGTCGGTGAACTATCAGGACCCGACCTGGCTCACCAAGCTGCTCGGCTAGTTCGCGCTAGGAATGCGGCGTGGCAGGCGCCGGAGCGGGTGTTTGTGAGGGGCTCATCATGCCGCCCGGCCCCATCATCCCGCCGGGGCCCATCATGCCGCCCATTCCGCCGCCCGAGCCCATCATCGGGCAGCTGCCCTCACGGCCGATGTAGTAGCCGCGGTGCCAACCGGCATGGGCGCCGGAGGACCAGCCGAGGAACAACCCCCAGAAGAAGATCGATTCGACGATGAACACCACACCGGCGACGATGACGACCCATGCCGCGGCTTGGCCCAGACGGCTGGGCCCGCCGTATCGGTTGTCGTAGCGCGGTTGCTCACTCACGGTGGGCGGTTCGACCGTGGATTCAGCTGTGTCTGTCATGCCTCGAAGGATTCCACACATATACCCCTCGGGGGTAGGGACTATTGGCCCTAGGTGGTGGGCGGGCGCCGCGAGCCTAACCTGACTGCGAAAAATCGAGGCGGGTTTCGCAGTGTGGTTAGGCTCGCGTGGGGATGCCGCTAATCGCCGGTGCGCGCGAACTTTGCGTCGACGTCCGTGCTGCCGCAGTTGGTCCCGCCGGAATTCGTCACGTCCTCGTGACCGTGCCCGGTGAGCAACGCGATCGGGTCCGGTGCGGGCTGCGGCATCGGGAAATGCGCGACGATCCGTACGTGCGCCGTGCCGCCCTTCGAGCAGCGGCCGTCGAACTCCCGGTCGTAGATCCACTCCCCGCCGCCGAATACCAACGCCATAGCGGACGCCGGGGGTGCGTGGAAAAAGCTCATGCACCGGTCGCCGGTGCGCAGGCAGTCCGTGCGGACAACGTAGTCCTGCTGCCCTTTGAAACCGGTCGGTGTGACGTCCGATTCGTGGTAGTGGCCGCGCAGCGCCTCGGCCGGCGAAACCACCCGCGGCGGCAGCGCATTCGGGTCGGCCACGCTGCCGAGGTCGACGTCTCCCGTGCGGGTGAACGTCACGCCGCGCTTGTTGGCGCAGCCCTTGCCCATGATCTCGGTCGCCTCCCCCGCGAGCGTGCCGTCGGGACGCGGTTGCAGCGTGAACGTTTCCCAGATCTCGCCTTCGGCGTTGCCACCGCCGCACGTGCTCGTGCCTGCGGTGACGGCTCGCCAGGTTCCGTCGACCTGATCGAATACGGTCGTCGGCACCTGCATGGTCTCGCCGGTAAGGCGCGTCGCGGTCGCCACGCAACCGGTGGGACGGCATGCCGAACTGACAGCCCAGGTTTCGCTTGACGGCGCGGCGCCCGGGGGCGGCATGCCTTCGATGCTGGTGATCCGGGCGAAGTCGGCCCGGTAGACGCCCGTGAAGGGACCCGTGTTCGGCGGCGGTGCCTTGGGCCCGGGGCTGGCCGTGGGCGCCGCGGTGTGCGCCGGCTTGCCGGACTGGGTGAGCTTCCCGGAGACGAAGACACCGCCGGCGATCAGCAACGCGACGCCCGCCAGGGCGGGGATCAGTATCGCCGGGCGCCCGCTCAACCGTTTCCAGCCGGCCCGTTTCGGCCGCAGCGGGACGGTGGGCGCGGCGACGCCGAAAGAAGGCTGGGTGATTTCGTTGTCGGGGCGGGCCGGGATCTCGCCGGCGTACGCGAAGCTCGGCAGCGGCCGGCCGCCGAGGTGGGCCGCGAACTCCCCGCAGCTGGCGAACCGGCCGGACGGCTCCTTGGCCATCGCGGTGGCGAACACCGGATCGAGCTGGGCCAGCTCCGGTCGCTGCGCACCCACCGACGGCGGCGGGGCATTGACGTGCTGGCTGATCACCACGGCGGGATTGGAGTCGACATACGGTTGCGCACCGGTCAGCAGGTGAAATGCGGTGCAGGCCAAGGCGTATTGGTCGGCCCGCCCGTCGATCGACTCGCCCTTGAGCTGTTCGGGCGCCGCGTAGGCCGCGGTGCCGACCGTCATGTTGGTCGCGGTCAGCCCGGTCGCGTCATCGATGCGACGGGCGATGCCGAAATCGGCCAGGAACACGCGCCGCGCCTGCCCGTCCGGTTCGGCCAGCAGGATGTTGGCCGGCTTGACGTCGCGGTGCAGCAATCCCCGATGGTGGGCGTAATCCAGCGCCTCGGCGACGGCGGTGATGATCGGCACCACCTCGTCGAGCGGCATTCCGCCGGGATAGTTTTCGCGCAACAGCCGGCCCACGTCGGTGCCGGGCACGTAGGCCATCGAGATCCAGAAATGGCCGTCCTCTTCGCCGCGGTCGTGAACCCTCACGATGTGCGGATGTGACAGCCCCGCCGCCAGGTCGGCCTCGCGCACAAATCGGGCCCGAAACTCGGCGTCGGCGGTCAAGTCGGGGGGTAGCACCTTGAGCGCGTCCTCGCGCGGCAGGCGCGGGTGCGCCGCCAAATACACCTGGCCCATGCCACCCGAACCCAGCAGCCGCAGGATCGTATATCCGGCGAACACCTGGCCGGCTTCGAGCGACATGGCCGAATCGTAAGTCTTGTCTTCGCGGCTGTGCGGCACTTTTCGTCCCTTTCCGGTCTGTTACGGGGCAAGGCCCGTCAGCGGAAAGGTTGCGGCACAGCACTTGGCAGAAGTTGGCGAGTTTCTTGCGAAATTCTTGCGCACGTGGATCGTCGGGCGTGGGGGCCGCGGATCACCGCCGCTGGCGCGGCCGGCCCCCACACCCGACGATGTCTGTCACAGGATGTACAGCATCTCCTGGTAGGTGGGCAGCGGCCACAGGTCGTCGGCTACAACGCTTTCCAGCGTGTCGGCGGCCGTACGCACCGCCGCCATGGCGGGCAGCAGCTCTTTCTGCGCGTGCTTGGCCTCGTCGAGCGCCGACGATGCCGAGTGATCCGCCAGCGCGGCCTTCAGCGTGGCGAGCGCTGCTTCGAGATCGGCGATCGGCGCCGAAACCGATTCCAGCGCAGTCAAACTCGGTTCGATTCCGGCGGCCTTGAGCGTCGCCACGTTCTGCGCGAGCTCGGTCTGGTATCGGATGGCGGCGGGCAGGATCACCGTCGTCCCCAGCTCCAATGCCAACTTGGCCTCGACCCCGATGGTCAACGCGTACTGCTCCAAGCGAACCTCGTAGCGGCTGTGCAGCTCGCGCTCGTTGAACACCCCGTATTTGCCGAACAGTTCGATGGATTCCGGCTTGATCAGCTCCGGAATGGCGTCCAGCGAGGTCTTGAGGTTGGGCAATCCGCGCTCGGCCGCCTCGATCTGCCAGTTGTCGGAGTACCCGTCCCCGTTGAACACCACCGCGCCGTGCTCGGTGATGACGTCGGTGAGCAGTTTCTGGACCGCCTTGTCGAAGTCCTCGCCGTCGGCGACGGCCTTCTCCAGGATCGTGGCCATGTAGTCGAACGAGTCGGCCATGATCGTGTTGAGGATGATCATCGGCACGGCGACCGTCTGACCGGAGCCGGGCGCGCGGAACTCGAACCGGTTGCCGGTGAACGCGAACGGGCTGGTGCGGTTGCGGTCGCCGGCGTCGGTGGGCAGCGGGGGCAACGTGTCAACACCGATGATCATGGTGCCCTTGCCCTTTGAGGAAGTGGCCGCGCCCTTGGCGATCTGCTCGAACACGTCGGCGAGCTGTTCGCCGAGGAAGATCGAGATGATCGCCGGCGGGGCCTCATTGGCGCCCAACCGGTGGTCGTTGGTGGCCGACGCGACCGAAACACGCAGCAGCCCGGCGAACTTGTGCACGGCCCTGATCACCGCCGCGCAGAACACCAGGAACTGCGCGTTCTCGTGGGGGGTGTCACCCGGGACGAGCAGCGAGCCCAGCTCGGAGTTGCCCACCGAGAAGTTGACGTGCTTGCCGGACCCGTTGACACCGGCGAACGGCTTCTCGTGGAACAGGCATTCCATGCCGTGCTTCTTGGCGATCGTCTTGAACACGGTCATCAGGAGCTGCTGGTGGTCAGAGGCGATGTTGGCCCGCTCGAACATCGGCGCCACCTCGAACTGGCCGGGGGCCACCTCGTTGTGCCGCGTCTTGGCGGGAATGCCGAGCTTGAACAGCTCCCGCTCGGTGTCCATCATGAAGCCCAGGACGCGCTCGGGCACGGCGCCGAAGTAGTGGTCGTCGAACTCCTGGCCCTTGGGCGGCTTGGCGCCGAACAGCGTGCGCCCGGCGTTGACCAGGTCCGGGCGCGCCAGGAAGAAGTGCCGGTCGACCAGGAAGTACTCCTGTTCGGGGCCGCAGAACGACACGACCTTGTTCAGATCCTTGTGGCCGAACAGCGCCAGGATGCGCTCGGCGTGCACACCCATCGCCTGCTGGCTGCGCAGCAGCGGCGTCTTGTAGTCCAGCGCCTCGCCGGTCATGGAGACGAAAATGGTTGGGATGCAAAGCGTGTTGCCGTTCGGGTTCTCCAGGATGTAGGCGGGGCTGGTCACGTCCCAGCCGGTGTAGCCGCGCGCCTCGAACGTGCTGCGCAGCCCGCCCGAGGGGAAGCTCGACGCGTCGGGCTCACCCTGGATGAGCGTCTTGCCAGCGAACTCGGCCAGCGTCTGGCCGTCGGAGATGGGCTCCAGGAAGCTGTCATGCTTCTCGGCCGTGAGCCCGGTCATCGGGTAGAAGACGTGCGCGTAGTGGGTGGCACCCTTCTCCAGCGCCCAGTCCTTCATCGCGACCGCGACGGTATCGGCGACCGCGGGGTCGAGCTTGGCGCCCTTCTCGATGGTCGCCACGACGGACTTGTACACCGACTTGGGCAGCCGCGCCTGCATCTCGGCCTTGGTGAAGACGTTGGAGCCGAAAATCTCACCCGGGGTTTCGCCGGCTACGAAGCTGACCGCCGGGGGGACATACGCCTCGACATTGTTGATTGCCTGCAGGCGAACCGCGTTTCCGCTCAATTGAGTTCCTATCGCTGAGGGGGGCCCACGAATTCCCGTGCCGGAAAGTGGACCGCCCCACAGTAGGAACGTTCGATGGCAAACTTGTTACGCCGATGTCAACGGTGGCTCCGAAATGGTTTCGATCATGAGACGCGGACGGCAGCGTCACCCAACAGACCCGAATGCGAGACGGCCCTATGACAAAGCCGCACAACCGGTCGCCGGATCTCCTTGTGATCTCACCCGTGAAAAAGTGGACCTGCACCTCATGTGGGAGCACCGGCGGCTTGTTGAAGATGGAAGACGGCGGCCCGCTGTGCCTAGACTGCGCCGACCTCGGTCACCTCGTATTCCTGCCGTCCGGCGACGCGGCGCTGACGAGGCGGGCGAAGAAAGGAAGCGGCCTTTCAGCGGTGGTCGTGCGGTGGAGCCGTGCACGCAATCGCTATGAGCGCCAGGGAATCCTGGCGGACGCGGACGCAATCGAAAGAGCCGAGCGCGAGTGCTTATCGGATGCCGAGGCCCGCTCGCGCCGCCGCGAGCGGGAACAGGCACGGCGCGCATCGGAGGATTTAGAGTTTCAGGCCAAGTTCGCCACCGCGATCCGCGAGCTGTTCCCGGGTTGTCGCCCCACCCGGGCCGACGACATAGCGCGGCACGCAGCGATGCGCGGTAGCGGTCGTGTCGGTCGAAGCGCCGCCGCGCGAGCCTTCGACCCCGACGCCGTCTACCTCGCGGTCGCGGCATCCGTCCGCCACCTCGACACGAACTACGACCAGCTGCTGATGTCCGGCGTAGACCGCGCGATAGCCCGGGATCGGGTGCGCCAACGCGTCGACGACGTGTTGGACGCTTGGCGCGAAGGCATCGCGACGCCCGATCCGGCCAATTAGCTGTCGGCGAGCGCCACTCCAATGTCGGTGTGGGTGAAATCGTCGCCCCTGAAGAGGAGGGGCTGGCCGCTGATCTTGGCTAGGGCATAGGAGAAGCAGTCGCCATAGTTGAGGCCCGCGCGGTGGCGCCCCTTGCCATATCTGCGGTAGGCGACCCGGGCGGCATCGGCCTGATCGACGTCGAAGCCGACAAGGTCAACGCCCGCCCGATGCAGCCACAGATCCAACTCGCGCCCTCCCGGTTCACCGAATCGCACCTCGATCACGATGGCCGTCTCCAGGTACGACGCCGTCGACATCAGCCGGACGGGGTCTGCTTCGACAACCGCCTCGAACCGTTCGGCCTCAGGCTCGTCGGTGAGCATCGCAATCAACGCGGAAGTGTCGATCACCATCAGGCGGGCAAACCGTGCTCGTCGAAGCCGAGGATCTCATCCGCACTTCGGTCGTCGAGCACCGGCAGCGCCGCGCAGCGTCGGCGGATGGCGGCCAGCTCTTCACGCAGGGGTACGGACCTCGTGCGCCCGGTTTCGCGCGCGAGTCGTTCCCGCAACGCCACGACGACCGCTTCGGTCAAACTCTCGCCCGTCCGAGCCGCGAGTTCTCTGGCGAGCCGATCCGCCTCGGGATCCTTGATGCTCAACGCCATGTCTAGATTCTATATCTTTTTCTATATTCTCGCCGCCGCGTCCAAAAGGGACGTCTTACCCGGCTGAACGGGGGACCCTGCAGGCGCGCGATCCGCAAGGTGCCGACGATCAGCACCGCCGCCAACGGCAACTCCACCAGCCCGGCGATGAGCGCCGACACAAGAAGGTCGCCGCCCTCGGCGGTCAGCACGTCGAACCAGGCGTCGCACACGAGCAGCACCCCCGTTGCGAACGCAAACAGCGTCAGCAATTGGTGCTGCAGGAAACCGAGCACCGCGGTGGCGACCATGAACGCCAGCAACAAGATGTCGAAGCCGACCCAGGTGGCCTGCCAATGCTGCGCGGTGTAGTCCTGCGGCAAGGTGAGGGCGAGGTAGACGGTCCACGGGAT
>NZ_LZKE01000026.1:0-1078 GCF_001672675.1 Mycobacterium sp. E2327 | reverse complement strand
AAGCTGACCCAGCTCGGCACCGCCGTGGGCACCTGGAAATACATGGCGCCGGAACGGTTTTCGAACGACGAGGTCACCTACCGCGCCGACATCTACTCGTTGGCGTGTGTGTTGTTCGAATGCCTGACCGGGTCGCCGCCCTACCAATCCGACAGCGCCGGGGTCTTGGTCAACGCCCACATGCTGCAGCCCATCCCCCAGCCCAGCGCCAAGCGTTCGGGCATCCCACGGGCCTTCGACGGGGTGATCGCGCGCGGGATGGCCAAGAAGCCCGAAGATCGCTACGCCAGCGCCGGCGACCTGGCCCGCGCCGCGCACGACGCGCTCACCAACCCCGACCAGACCCAGGCGGTCGACATCCTGCGCCACGGCGAGGAGTCCACGCTGCCGGGACTGAATGCAGCCGCCCAAGGGGCCGTTCGGCCCGGGGCCCCGCAGCCACCACAGGCCCGGAACCCAGCCCCCAACAGCGGACCCATCCCCCGCGCGGCCCCGCCGGCGCCCAATCGTGCGGCGCACCAACCCCAGTGGACCGGTCCGCCGCAGCAGTTCGCCGGCCCACCACCGTACGGCTACGGGCAGCCGCCGGCGCCGCCGCGCAAACGCAACCCGTGGGCCATCGTCGCCGGCGCGGCCGCCGCCGTCGTCGTCCTGGTGGCCGCGGCGATCGGCATCTCGCTGGCCGTCGGGCACGACGACAACGAGCCCCCCAACGCGGCCACCACCACCACGACCGCAACCACGACGACCAAGAGGACGACCACCCGCACCACCCCGGCGCCGACGTCCACCGCGCCGTCCGTCGCCGCGAGCAAGCTGCTGGGCCTGCTGCCCGCCGGCTACCCACCCGGCACGTGCACGCCGGACCCCCAACCGATGGCGGGTGCGATCGTGTCCGTCTCGTGCGGGCCGAACACCGACCCCAACGGCCCCACGATCTCGTCCTATGCGCTGTTCGGGGACCTGCAAACGGTGCAGGGCGCGTTCACCGAATTCACCGGAACCGACACGATCGTCAAGTGCCCGGGCGACAAGGCCTCGCCCGGCACCTGGTGGCATAACAAAGACCCGAACACCA
>NZ_LZKE01000025.1:0-33914 GCF_001672675.1 Mycobacterium sp. E2327 | reverse complement strand
GAGCCGACCGCCGTTGAGGCCGTTCATCGCGATGCCGAACCCGGCGCCCTCGCCGTCCGCGCCGCCCAGCATCGCGTCGGTGGGCACCCGCACGCCCTCCAAAATCACCTGCGCGGTGGGCTGGGCGTGCCAGCCCATCTTCTCCTCGTGCGCACCGAAACTCAGCCCGGGAGCGCCCTTTTCGATGATGAAGGCGGAGATGCCGCGCGGTCCCTCGCCGCCCGTCCTGGCCATCACCACGTAGACGTCCGAGGCCCCCGCGCCGGAGATGAACTGCTTGACCCCGTCGAGCACATAATCGCCGCCCTGTCTGACGGCGCGGGTGCTCAGCGCGCTGGCGTCGGATCCGGCGCCCGGCTCGGTGAGGCAGTAGCTGGCGATGACTCCCATCGGCGCCAGCCGCGGGATCCATTCCTTGCGTTGCTCGTCGGTGCCGAAGCTGTCGATCATCCACGCGCACATGTTGTGAATCGACAAAAACGCGGCGACGGTCGGACACGCGATCGCCAGCTGCTCGAAGATGCGGACCCCGTCGAGCCGGCGCAGCCCGCTGCCGCCGACGTCCTCGCGGCAGTAGATGGCCGCCATGCCCAGTTCGGCGGCCTCGCGCAGCACGTCGGTCGGGAAGTGCTTGGTGGCGTCCCATTCCAGCACGTGCGGGGCGATTCGTTTGGCGGCGAACGCGGCCGCCGTCTCGGTGATGACCCGCTCGTCGTCGTTCAGGCTGAACATGTCGCGGGTCTAGTTCATTGTCGGGATGACGAATTCGGCGCCATCCTTGATGCCGGACGGCCACCGCGACGTGACGGTCTTGACCTTGGTGTAGAACTGGATCGACGCCGGCCCGTGCTGGTTGAGGTCGCCGAATCCGGAGCGCTTCCAGCCGCCGAAGGTGTGGTAGGCCACCGGGACCGGGATCGGCACGTTGACGCCGACCATGCCCACCTGCACCCGGGACACGAAGTCGCGGGCGGTGTCGCCGTCGCGGGTGAAGACCGCCACCCCGTTGCCGTACTCGTGCTGAGAAGGAAGCGCCACTGCTTCTTCGTAGTTGTGCGCCCTTACGATGCACAGCACCGGGCCGAAGATCTCGTCGGTGTAGATCGACATGTCGGGGGTGACGTGGTCGAAAAGGGTTGGGCCGATGAAGAATCCGCCCTCGAGGTTGGCGTCGCCGAACGTCAGGTCGTCGCTGGCCCGCTCGCGCCCGTCGATCACCAGCTCGGCGCCGGCGGCCACGCCCTGGCCGATGTAGTCGCGCACCCGAGCCAGCGCGGCCTCGGTGACCAGCGGGCCGTAGTCGGCCTTGGGGTCCAGGCTGTGGCCCACGCGCAGGTTGTTGATGCGCTCGATCAGCCTGGCGCGCAACCGATCCGCGGTCTGCTCGCCGACCGGCACGGCGACGCTGATCGCCATGCAGCGTTCGCCGGCGCTGCCGTACCCGGCGCCGATCAGCGCGTCGACGGCCTGGTCGAGGTCGGCGTCGGGCATCACGATCATGTGGTTCTTGGCGCCGCCGAAGCACTGCGACCGCTTGTCGTTGGCCGCGGCCGTCGAGTAGATGTAGTGCGCGATGTCGGAGCTGCCGACGAAACCGACGGCCTTGATGTCGGGGTGGTGCAGGATCGCGTCGACGGCCTCCTTGTCGCCGTGCACCACCTGGAACACGCCCGGCGGCAGGCCCGCCTCCAGGAACAGCTCGGCCAGGCGCACCGGGACCGACGGGTCACGCTCACTGGGCTTGAGCACGAACGCGTTTCCGCACGCCAGCGCCGGCCCGGCCTTCCACAGCGGGATCATGGCCGGGAAGTTGAACGGCGTGATGCCGGCGACCACGCCCAAGGGCTGGCGCAACGAGTAGACGTCGATGCCCGGGCCGGCGCCCTCGCTGTACTCACCCTTGAGCAGGTGCGGGATCCCGATGCAGAACTCGATGACCTCGATGCCGCGCTGGATGTCGCCGCGCGCGTCGGCGACGGTCTTGCCGTGCTCGAGGGACAGCAGCTCAGCGAGCTCGTCGCTGTTGGAGTTGACCAGCTCGATGAAGCGCATCATCACCCGCGCCCGTCGCTGCGGATTCCATGCCGCCCAATCCTTTTGGGCCTCGACGGCCGAGGCCACCGCCGCATCGACGTCGGCCTTGCCGGCCATCGGAACCTTCGCCTGCACCTGGCCGGTGCTGGGGTTGAAGACGTCGGCGGTGCGGTCGGACCGGCCGGCGGTGCGCTTCCCGTCGATGAAGTGCGGGATCTGTGTAGTCATGGTGCCCTCGAGTCGTCGTTACACAGCGAATACTTGCATATCCTAGTAACTCGGCTCGGGCGTTGGCAAGGCGCGCCTCACACCGGGTAGTTTCCGGCCTCCAGGTCCTCGAGCAGGCTCGGATGCGCGGGCCGCCAGCCGAATCTCTCCTGGGTCCACGCGCTCGACGCCGGCTGGTCCAGGGCGAATATGGCGCCGAGGGGTCCGAAATGCTCGGCCGGGACCGACGCCGCGGGAAGGCCGAGCTGGCGCCCGATGGCCTCGGCCAGCGCGCGCATCGGATCGCCCTCGTCGCCGACGGCGTGCGCCACCGTCCCGGGATCGGCCTGTTCGAGGACAAGGCGGAAGAGCAGGGCGGCGTCGACGACGTGCACCGCCGGCCAGCGTTGGGTGCCGTCGCCGACGTAGCCGGACACACCGGTCCCTCGGGCGGCCGCGACGAGTAAGGAGGCGAACCCGCAGGGGCCGCCCGCCCGGTGGACGGAGCGGGGGAGGCGGACCACCGCCGACCGGACGTCGCTGCCGGCCAGCTCCAGGGCGGCCTGGGCGTTCCGGCCGCGCCCGCCGACGAGTCCGTCGGTCGGCACCGAGTCGCGCTCGGTGGCGACGCGGCCGGCGACGGGCGGCGTGCCCGAGGCCATGACGAACGGCTTGCCGGTGCCGGCGAGTGCGGCGCCGAACGTCTCGACCGCGGCCGACTCCTGGGCGACCGCCCTCTCGAAGTCGTCGAAGTGCAGGAAGGCGAGGTGGACGACCCCGTCGGACTCCTTGGCGCCGACGCGCAGGCTCTCGGGGTCGTCGAGGTCGCCGCGCAGCACGTCAGCCCCCATCGCGGTGGCGGCCCGGGCCGACGCGTCGGAGCGGGCCAGCGCCAGGACCTCGTGGCCCGCCCCGATGAGCTCGGGAACGACGGCCGAGCCGACCCCGCCGGTGGCACCCGTGACGAATACGCGCATGAGACACTCCTCAAGTGATGGGACCGATGTCTCATCACGCTACCACGGTGATGGGACAAAGGTCTCATCGCCTACCATGGCGGCATGCCCCGATGGGAACCCGATGCGCGTGCGCGCCTGGTCGAGGCCGCGCTGCACCTTTTCTCCGAGCAGGGCTACGACCGAACCACCGTCGCCGAGATCGCCGACCGGGCCGGCCTGACCAAGAGCACCTTCTTCCGGTATTTCCCCGACAAGCGGGAGGTGCTGGCGGCCGGTCAGGAGGCGTTGTCACAACTGCTGACCGAGGGAATCGCCTCGGCGCCCGCGGACGCCACGCCGCTTGCGGCGGTCGCCGCCGGGCTGGAGCGTGCAGCCGGCGCGATGACCCCGCGCAATCGCGAGCTTGCTCCCCGGGTGAAGGCCGTCATCGCCTCCAGCGCCGAACTGCAGGAGCGCGATGCGCTCAAACAGGTCGGCCTCGCCGCGGCCATGGCGAACGCGCTGCGAGCGCGCGGCGTGCCGGATCGCGCTGCCGCCCTGGCCGCCGAGCTGGGTGGGCTCGCGTTCAAAGAGGCGTTCGCCGAATGGATTACGTCAGACGGTGACCGGAGCCTGGGCGAATTGGCCCGCGCGGCCCTGGACGAGCTGCGCACCGCGGCGGCCGAAATCCGCTGAAGCGACCCCGGGCCGGTTAGCCTTTAGCCCGTATGCGCACCATCGAGGCCGACTACCTGGTAGTCGGCGCGGGCGCCATGGGGATGGCGTTCATCGACACGCTGGTCACCGAAACCGAGGCACGCGTGGTGCTGGTGGACCGCCACCATCAGCCCGGCGGGCACTGGACCATGGCCTACCCGTTCGTGCGGCTGCATCAGCCGTCGGCGTTCTACGGCGTCAACTCGCTACCCCTGGGCAGTGAGGCGATCGACCAAGTCGGCTGGAACCAAGGGCTTTACGAGTTGGCGACCGCGGGTGAGGTGTGCGCCTACTACGACCACGTCATGCGCCAGCGGTTCCTGCCCACCGGGCGGGTGGCCTACTTCCCGATGAGCGAGTACTCCGGTGGCGGCCGGTTTAGGACGCTGGCCGGGACCGAGTACGCCGTCGACGTGACGCGCCGCATCGTCGACGCCACCTACATGCGCGTCATGGTGCCCTCGATGCGCCCGCCGCCCTACCGGGTGGCGCCGGGCGTCGACTGCGTCGCGCCCAACGAGCTGCCCCGGCTGGCCGCCCGCCGCCGTTACGTCATCGTGGGGGCCGGCAAGACCGGCATCGACGCGTGCCTGTGGCTGCTGGACCAGGGCATCGCGCCGGATCGCCTGACGTGGATCGTGCCGCGCGACTCGTGGTTGCTCGATCGCGCGACGCTGCAGCCGGGATCGCTGTTCGCCGACAAGATCAAGACCGCCGTCACCGCGCAGCTGCGGGCCATCCGGGACGCGGCGTCGGTCGACGACCTGTTCGTCCGCCTCGAGGAAGCTGGCGCGCTGCTGCGGATCGACCCGGCGATCCGCCCGACCATGTACCGCTGCGCGACCGTCACCCACGCCGAATTGGAGCAGCTGCGGCGCATCTCCGACGTGGTGCGCATGGGCCACCTGCTGCGCGCCGACGCCGGCGAGGCGGTCCTGGAGGGCGGCGCCGTGCCCGTGGACCCCGCGGCGCTGTACGTCGACTGCACCGCCGACGGCGCCGAGAAACGGCCCGCCACACCGATTTTCGATGGCGCCGGCATCACGCTGCAGAGCGTGCGCGGCTGCCAGCAGGTGTTCAGCGCCGCGCTTGTCGCGCACGTCGAGGCTGCCTACCCCGACGACGCGGTGAAGAACGAGCTGTGTGACCCGCTGCCGCATCCCGACACCGACCTCGACTGGCTGCGCATCACGCGGGCGTACTACCGCAATCAGCTGCGCTGGCTCGAGGACCCGGAGTTGACCGCGTGGCTCGCCGCGGCGCGCCTGGACGTCTTCGGGCGTCTGGTGGGCGACGCACTGGCGCCCGCGTCGGCGAAGCCGCGGGTGCGGGAGAGGGTCTTGGGCATGGCCAAGTCGGCCCTGGCGGCCGCCGCCGCGAAACTGGACGAGCTGATGGCCGCGGAAGCCGACGTGCCCGCGTGTAACCCGGTCCGATATTGAATCGGTGAAGGAGGACCGTGGCGGCGCAAAACGACCCCCAGAAACCGCTAGTCTCGCGACCGCTGCGCGCGGTGCCCGACAGTGGTTATGAAAGCTATCCCGACTGGGAAGCGGTGTACTCCGACAACGCGTCCTGGGTGTACCGCACGCTGTTCGCGCGGGTGGGTAACCGCGCCGACGCCGAGGACCTCACCGCCGAGGTGTTTTTGGCCGCGCTGCGGCCACTGCGGCTGACCGCGACCGTCGGCGAGGTGCGCGCCTACCTGCGGGCCACGGCCAGGACGGTGCTGGCCGCACACTGGCGGGAGACCATGGGCCGGGAGATAACCTCGATCGACGACATCGAACAACCACCCGAGAGCGAGGAAGCGATCAGCACCGCGCCCCAGCGCGTCGCGCGGGTTCTCGACGGCCTGCCGGACCGGTATCGCCAGATTCTCGAAATTCGTTTCCTGCAAGGAAATTCGATCAAGGAGTCCGCGGCCGAGCTTGGGATCAGCGTCGCCAACGCCAAGGTGTTGCAGCACCGTGCCCTGCGGCTGGCGGCACAGGTCAACGATGGAGGGCAACGATGAACGCGCGAGGGCTGCGGCGCTATGTCGATGACCTGTTGCGGGGTCGCCGGCCGAAGCCGTTTGCGCCCGACGATTTCGAGGCCGCGCAGATCCGCACGGCGATCGACCTGCGGGCGGCGGGGACCGCGGACGCCGAGCCGCGCCAGGAGTTCCTCGCCGACCTGCACCGGCGCCTGGCGGAGCAGATGGACGGCGCGCCGGCGCCGGCGGCGCCCAAGCAGAGCGCGACGCGCCGACAGGTCATCGTGGGCACGTCGGCCGCCGCGGCCGCCGCGGCCGCCGCGGTTTCCATCGATCGCGCCCTGATCGGCAGCCCCACGCAGGGCCCGGCGGTCGCGGGCGAGCTGACGCCCAACGACGGGACGTGGCAGCGCGTCGCGTCGAGCGCCGACGTGCCCGACGGCGTCATGCATCCGTTCGACCTCGGTTCGGTCGCCGGGTTCGTCCACCGCGTCGACGGCAAACCCCAGGCCATCTCCGGCGTCTGCACCCATCAGGGGTGCAAGCTGTGGTTCGACGCACAGAACGACGCGCTGCAATGCCCCTGCCACACCACGTCGTTCTCGCCCACCGGGCAGGTGCGCACCCACCAGTTGCCGATCGCGCCAAAGCCCTTGCCCGCGCTGCAGGTTCGCGAGGTCGAGGGCGCAATCGAGGTGTTCGCCCCGCCGCGCCGCGACGTGTAACCCGCCGCCATATCTCTTGGCATGAACATCGCCAAGCTTCGAAAACATGTGGTCGCGGCGTCGGCCGTCGGTGTGTTGCTGGCCGGCTGCTCGTCGTCGCCGCCCGCCGCGCAGCCGCCGTCGGTGACCTTCGGATCGAATGCCAGCGGCACGCCCGGGATGCCGGGCATGAGCGGGATGCCCTCGGCGCCGGGTCCGCAGCCGGGCGCCGCGTCCGCGACGGGGTCGCCGGCCGCGGCCGCGGGCGATGCGGTCACCATCGACAACTTCGCCTTCGCACCGGCCACGCTGACCGTCAAGGCGGGCAGCACCGTCACCTGGACCAACAAGGACGAGGAACCGCACACGGTCGCCGCCGCCGACGGGTCGTTCAAGTCGCCCGGAATGGGCACCGGCGCCACCTTCTCGCACACCTTTCCCACCGCTGGCAAGTTCGACTACGTCTGCTCGATTCACCCGATGATGCACGGCACCGTGGTGGTGACGGGATGAACGATCCGAACACGATGACCCGCCGGCAGCTGATCCGGCACTCGGCGTGGTTCGGCGCGGCGGTCGGTTTCGCCGTCGTCGGGGGCGAGGTCATCTCGCACGTCGCCGGGACGGCGTCGGCCTCGCACACCAGCGCCCGGCCCACGCTGCGCTTCGCCCAGGTGAGCGACAGCCACATCGGTTTTTCCGGCCCGCCCAACCCGGACGTCGCCGGCACCTTCGGCCACGCAATCGACCAGATCAACGGCCTTGGCTATGCACCGGACTTCGTCATCCACACCGGTGACCTCACCCACCTGTCGACCGCCGAGCAGTTCGACCAGGTCAAGCAGATGCTCACCAAAGTGCAGACGCCGCACGTGTTTACGGTGCCCGGCGAGCACGATTCCGTCGACGACGCGGGACAGAAGTACCGCAGCGTCTTCGGCGCCGGGACGCGGGGCGACGGGTGGTACAGCTTCGACATCGCGGGCGTCCACGTGATCGCGTTGGTGAACACCTTGAACCTCAAGAAGCTCGGGCACTTGGGTGTCGACCAGCTGGAGTTCGTCGAGAAGGACGTCGCGGGCTTGTCCAGCGATACACCCATCATCGTGTTCAGCCACATCCCGTTGTTCGCGATGTATCCGGACTGGGGTTGGGGCACCGACGACGCCACCCAGGCCCTGAGCTACCTGAGCCGGTTCTCGTCGGTGACATGCCTCAACGGCCATGTGCACCAACTGTTTTCCAAGACGGAAGGCAACGTGACGTTCTACAGCGGGACGACGACCGCCTACCCGTTGCCCCATCCCGGCGACGGGTCGGCGCCCAAGCCGATCACGCTGCCGGCGGGCAAGCTGCACGATGCCCTGGGGATCCGCGAGGTCAACTACACCAAGGGCCAGGCCGCCCTCGCACTGAAAGAGACCAAGCTGCAATGAAAATCTTCCTCCGGTTCGCGCTGGCCGCCTCCCTGGCCGTCAGCGCCTTCAGCCACGCCTATCTGTACGTCCATGGCTACCAGCACATTCCGATGATCGGCACCAGCTTCCTGATCCAGGCCAGCGTTTCGTTCTCGCTGGCCCTGCTGGTCGCGGCCGGCGGCCCCTGGTGGCTGGAATGGTCTGCCGCCGGGTTGGCCGGCGGCTCGCTGGTCGCCTTCGCGCTGTCGAGAACCGTTGGGCTCTTTGGCTTCACCGAGCACGGCTGGGACCCGGCCCCGCACGCGGTGCTCACCGTCGCGGCCGAGGCGCTGTGCGTGCTGCTGTGGGCGGCCACCGTGGTCGGGTCGCTACGGTCAAGGCGCAACGTCGGTGGGCGCATTCCAACGGTGGAGGCCAGCGCTGCTGCGGTCTAGCCTCAGGCGTCGAAGGTCATGGTGCCGGTGCCACCCGGGCTGTAGGACAGGTAGATCGGGTCCTGGAGGAAGGGCGCGATCCCGGTGTTGAAGTTGCCGCCCAGCAGACTCGAGACGACGGACGTCTGTTGCGAACCGACCGTCGTGGTGTACAGCAATGTCGCCCCGTTGGGGGTGTAGACGGAAATGGTGGTTCCCGCCGGCAGGTATCCGCCGGAATTCGGGGGGTTGAGATTATCCGGCACGTACCCGTAGAGGCCGCCCGAATCGATGAACGCGCCGGAAGTCTGTTGCATGGCACCGTTATTGATGCGGATGTCCAGGGTGGTGGAGGGGGCTCCGGTAACGGAGGCGATGGCGGGTAACGGGTTTGGACCGAACTGCATCACGCCCTTGGGTTCATCGATCAGCAGGCCCTGACCGAAACTGCCGGGCAACGCCGTGACGGGGCTGGTTGCGACTGGTCCGCCAGAATTGACCCCGACGCCCAAGATGGCTGGTACTTGCGAAGTGGGAACTGGGTTCGTGAAGAAAAAGGCGATGGTTTGGGTCGCCGAGGTGACCACGGCGACGGTGGTCGGTTGGGTGACGATTCCGTTCCCGAAATTCACTGTCGTCGTATAGGTGTTGTAGTTCACCGTCAGGGTATTGCCGGGTTCGCCGTATACGACGCTACCGCTACCGGTGGGCGCGCCAAGGGTTGCCGTATTCACGTCTTGGGGCGGAAGAATGAGACCCTTCGACCCGGTGTCGACGATCACGGACGCTGTGGGTCCACCGCCCACCGAGAGGTTCGCGATGATGTCGTTGTTCTGCACCGAGATGGGAACCGTTGCCAGGCCGGGAGCGCCGGTGGCCCCGGGCGCGCCCAACAAGCCGCCAGTGCCGCCGGCGCCGCCGAGCGCGGCGGGGCCGCCGGTCCCGCCGTTGCCACCGTTGCCGAGCAGGAGGCCGGCGGGCCCGCCGGGGCCGCCGGGCGCCCCGACGGCGGTGCTGTTGCCGCCGTTGCCGCCGTTGCCGGCCAAGATCCCGCCCGGACCGCCGGGTGTGCCCACCCCTTGGGCGTTCGTTACGCCGTTGGCGCCGTTGCCGATCAGCGGGCGCCCGAACAGCGTGTTGGTCGGCGCGTTGATCAGCCCCAGCACGTCTTGTTGTAGCGTCTCCAGCGGCGAGGCGTTGGCCGCCTCGGTGGCCGCGTAGGCCGCCGCCCCCGCGTTGAGGGTCTGCACCAACTGCGTGTGGAAGGCCGCGGCTTGGCCGCTGAGCGCCTGATACGCCGAGCCGTAGGAAGAGAACATCGCCGCGATGGCCGTCGACACCTCGTCGCCGGCCGCCGCGAGCAGGCCCGTCGTGGGCGCCGACGCCGCTGCGTGGGCCGCGCTGATCGTCGATCCGAGGTTCGTCAAAGTTGTTGTGGCATCAGACATTACGTCCGGAACCGCTAACACAAACGACATCCGACCCCTCCAGCTACGGCACGTGAAGCGGTCGCGGCCCGACTACTGCGACAAGCGAATGATAACGACTCCGGGTGGCGGAAGCGTTTGTTTTCAGCGCCGAATTACGAGGCGGCGGGTCCCATTTCGCGTAACCGCTTGACCGTGAGCCGCGCGGCCTGCGCCGAAATGGCCGGGGAGAGGCGGTCCAGGTACCAAAATGCCTTCCACCACGCCGGCACGATGATGATCGCGTGATTGCGCGATACGGCCCGAAGGACGCGATCGGCGAACTTCTCGGGAGCCATGGGCCGCATCGGCTCCCAAAACTTCAGCAGGGCCTCGTCGCTGGCGCCGGTCTTGGTCATCCGCCCGTAGGTGCCGCCGGTGAGGATCGGGGTCCGGATGGCGCCGGGGCACAGGACCGACACCTTGACGCCATGGCGTTCGGCCTCCACCCGCAGCGCCCGCGAGATCGCGACGACGGCGTGCTTGGCGGCGGTGTAGCTCACCGCGCCGGGCGAGGGCAGCAGGCCGGCCATCGAGGCCGTGTTCACGATGTGTCCCGAGCGCTGACGGATCATGATCGGGTACACCGCCTGGATGCCGTGGATCACGCCGTGCAGGTTCACGTCGAGGACGTCGTTCCAATCGTCGAGCGTGTACGAGTCGACCTCGCCGCCCACCCCGATGCCGGCATTGTTGAACAGGTAGTCGATGCGCCCGGATTGCTCCGCCGCCGCGCCGACGGCGCGTTCGAACGCCGGGTAGTCGCGCACGTCGAGCTCGATCGCGTGCGCCTTGCCGGCGCCACTGCCGAGGCGCTGCGCCAGCGCTTGGGCCGCCTCGAGTTGGCGATCGGCGATCCAGACCTCGGCGCCCCCGTCGGCCAACTTGGTGGCCAGCGCGGCGCCGATGCCCGACGCGCCGCCGGTGACGAATGCGACCTTCCCGGTGAAGCTCACGCCTCGTTGAGTTCCGCGCGCAGGCCGGCGGCGAACTGTTGCGTCTCCTCCCAGGTGGGCAGGAGCCCGGCGGCGCGCACTTCCTCGAAGCTGGGCGCGACGGCGTCGCGGTCGGACAGCGTGGGGGCGACGCCGTCGATCGCCGGCCATGCGATCGCCAGCGTCGGATCCATGGCGGAGATGGTGTGCTCGCGTTGGGGGTTGTACTCCGACGAGCACAGGTACATGATCGTCGAATTGTCTTCCAGGGCAAGGAATCCGTGCCCGAGGCCCTCGGAGATGTAGATCGTCCGGCGGTCCTGGTCGTCGAGCAGGACCGAGTCCCATTGCCCGAACGTGGGTGACCCTACGCGGACGTCGACGACGACATCGAAGACCGAACCGGACACGCAGGTCACGTATTTCGCCTGGCTCGGTGGCAGCTGCGCGAAGTGCACGCCACGCAGCACGCCGGCCGACGATACCGAGCAGTTGGCCTGCCGGACGTTCAGGCGGTGACCGGCGAACGCGGTGAAGTCGCGGTCGGTGAGCCATTCGAAGAAATAGCCGCGGGGGTCACCGTGAATGGTGGGAGTGATTTCCCAGGCGCCCGGGACGGCGAGCTCTCGAACTTTCATGTCACTGACCCCGTTCTTCGTAGCGGCCCTCGGTGGCCTCCTTGAGCGGACGCCACCACGACTCGTTCGCGCGGTACCACTCGATGGTGGCGTGCAGGCCCTCCTCAAAGTTGGCATGCTTTGGCGTCCAACCCAATTCGTTGTACAGCGTGGTCGGGTCGATCGCATACCGCAGGTCGTGGCCGACGCGGTCGGTGACGTGGTCGAAGTCGTCGGGATCGCGTCCGAGCGCCTGCAGGATCGCGCGCATCACCGTCAGGTTGTCGCGCTCGCCCTCGGCGGCGATGAGGTAGGTCCGGCCGTTCTCACCCTTTTCCAGGATTCGCCGGACCGCGCTGTTGTGGTCCTCGACGTGGATCCAGTCCCGAACGTTGGCGCCCGCGCCGTACAGCTTGGGGCGACGCCCGGTAAGCACGTTGGTGATCTGGCGCGGGATGAACTTTTCGACGTGCTGATATGGCCCGTAGTTATTCGAGCAGTTGGAGATCGTCGCGCGCACGCCGTAGGAGCGCACCCACGCCCGGACCAGCAGGTCGCTGGCGGCCTTCGTCGCCGAGTACGGGCTCGACGGGTTGTAGGGCGTCGACTCGGTGAACCGGCTGGGCTCGTCGAGCTCCAGATCGCCGTAGACCTCGTCGGTGGAGACGTGGTGCAGCCGGACATCGTGGCGCCGCACCGCCTGCAGGATCGCGAAGGTTCCGACCACGTTGGTCTGCAGGGTCGTCCACGGGTCTTCCAGGGAGTTGTCCACGTGGGTCTCGGCGGCGAAGTGCACGACCGCGTCGGACTCGGCGACCAGCGCGGCGACCAGCGCGGCATCGGCGATGTCGCCCTTCACCACCGTGATGGCGTCCTCGACGTCGGCCAGCGACTCGCGCCGCCCGGCATAGGTGAAGGAATCGAGCACCGTCACGGAATCCTCGGGGTGCTCCCGGACCGTGCTGTGCACGAAATTCGCGCCGATGAAGCCGGCGCCGCCGGTGACCAGCAATCGCATGGTCACACACCCTAACCGAGCCGGATGATCAGTTTGGGGCAGTTAGTCCTAATGGTCCCGCCAGCTCGCGAAGCGCCGACAGCAGCGCGTCGTCGTCCGCCGTCCCCAGCACCTGGACCGCCACGTGGTCGGCGCCGGCTTCGCAATGTTCGTTGAGGCGCCGTGCGACGGCCTCGGGGGTGCCGTGAGCCACCACCGCGTCGATCAGCCTGTCGCTGCCCGGGCTGCGGACGTCGTCCTGGGTGAACCCCAGGCGCTGCAAGTTGTTCACGTAGTTGCTCAGCGCCAGGTAGCGCTCGGCGGTCTTTCGGCCGATCGCGCGGGCTTCCGCGGGGTCGGTGGACAGCACCACCTTGTGCTCCGGCGCCAGGAACACCGAGTTCCCCACCTGTTCGCGCGCCTTGGCGGTGTGTTCGGGCGTGGTCAGGTAGGGGTGCGCGCCGGCGGCGCGTTCGGCCGCCAGCCGCAGCACCCGCGGCCCCAGCGCCGCGAGCACCCGCCGGCTGGTGGGCACCATCGCGGCGTCGAGCGCGTCCAGGTAGTTGACCAGCGCGTCGTAGGGCTTGACGTAATCCTCGACGACTTCGCGGTGGCCCACCCCGACGCCGAGCAGGAACCTGCCGGGGTGGGCGCCCTCGATGCGGGCGTAGGACTCGGCGACCGCGGGTGCCGGCGCGGTCCAGATGTTGACGATCCCCGTCGCGACCTGCAGCGAGCTCGTCCGGGCCAGGGCCGGGTCGACCCACGCCAGGTCCGCATCGGGCGAGCCGCCGATCCACACGGCGCCGTAGCCGAGCGCCTCGATCCCGGCGGCCAGGTCGGGCGAGATCGAGCGGGTGGCCAGAAATACGCCGAACCGCCCCAGGTCGGGTTTCAGTGCTACTGCCTCGCTCATCCAGATCCCCCTCGCGTCGGTCAGCTCAGTCCGAGCGGCCCCGCCAATTCGGCCAGCGCCGAGACCAGGTTTTCATCCTTGGTGAGGACCTGCACGGGCACGTGGTCGGCGCCCGCGTCCAGGTGCTCTTTGAGCCGCGCGGCGATCTGCTCCGGCGTGCCGTAGGCCACCACCGAGTCGACCAGGCGGTCGCTGCCCGGGCGGGTGACCTCCTCCTCGGAGAAGCCCAGCCGCTTCCAGCTGTTGCGGTAGTTGGCCAGGTTGAAGTACATGTCGAGCGCCTTGCGGCCGACGGCGCGGGCCTGTTCCGGGTCGGTGGTCAGCACCACCTTGTGTTCGGGCGCCAGGAACGCCGACGGGCCGATCAGTTCGCGGGCCTGCGCGGTGTGCTCGGGGGTGGTCAGGTAGGGGTGCGCGCCGGCGGTGCGTTCGCCCGCCAGCCTCAGCACCCGGGGACCCAGGGCCGCCACCACCCGCCGGTCGGCCGGCACGCCGTGTTCGTCGAGTTCCTCGAGGTAGGTGACCAGGGCGTCGTAGGGCTTTTGGTACTCGCTGATGGCCTCCCGGTGTCCGACGCCGATGCCCAGCAGGAAGCGGCCGGGGTAGGCCTTCTCGATGCGGTGGAACGACTCGGCCACCGGCCCAGCGGGCGCCGTCCAGATGTTGACGATGCCGGTGGCCACCTGCAGGGTGCTCGTCGCCTCGAGGATGGGTTCGACCCAGGCCAGCTCGGCCGGCGGGGAACCGCCCACCCAGACCGCCCCGTAACCCAGGGATTCGATTTCTTTGGCTTGCTGGGGCGTCACGCCGCGTCCGAACGATCCGAACCGGCCGAGGTTGGGTTTGGTCATGGTCGTTCCCAACCGGCCGGGTGACGCGGCTATTCCGGGAGATCCGGATCCGTGGCCGGCGGCGCCTCCAGCGGCAGGAGCACGATGAAGCGGGTATCGCCCGGCACGGATTCCACCCGCAGGTCCCCGCGATGGTTCTTGACGACGATGTTGAACGCCAGGTCCAGCCCCAGGCCGGTGCCTTCCCCGAACGGTTTGGTGGTGAAGAACGGTTCGAAGATGTGCTCGCGCACGTCCTCGGGCACCCCGGGGCCGGTGTCGCAGATCTCGACGCGGACCATGTTCTCGCCCTCCCGGCAGGTGCGGACGGTCAGCGTGCCGCCCTGCTCGCGCATCGCGGCGAGCGCGTTGTCGATGATGTTGGTCCACACCTGATTGAGATCGCCTGGGTAGCAGGGGATTTCGGGAAGTGACTGGTCGAAATCCTTCACCAGGGTGATCACCGGATTTTTACTGGTCTCCCGGCCGGCGTCCTTGGTCAACCGGTCGGCGAACATCACCAGCGTGCTGCGCAGCAGGTCGTGGATGTTGGCCACCTGGAACGGGGCGCGGTCAAGTTGCGAATACTGCTTGGCGTCGGCGACCAACGCCGAAATCCGTTTGCTCGCTTCCAGAATCTGGTTCATCAGCAGCTCGCTCTCGATGGTGTAGTTGATCCACCGGATCGCCTCCTCCAACGATGTCGACGCGAGTTCCTCGCTGACCGTGGAAATCCGCTCCAGCCAGTCGGTGTCGACGCCGCCTTCGACGAAGGTCGGCGCGATGTCCCAGCCGCCCTCGACACCGTGCTCTTCCAGCCAGTCGCCGACGGCGTCCTCGCGGTCGGCGGTTTCCATCGCGCTCAGGTGTTCCGTAGCCGACTTGGCGACCTGCTCGGCCACCCCTTGCTGGAGGTGGACCAGGGCGCTGAGGGCCTCGGGGCTGACGGTGCCGTCGGCGAGCATGGCCAGCTTGCCCCGCATGCCGGCGACGCGGCCGCGCAGGTCGGCCGCCGCCCGGGCGATGGCCGCCGCGGGGTTGTTCAGCTGATGGGTCAGCCCGGCCGAAAGCCGGCCCAGCGCGAGCAGCTTCTCCCGGTTGTCGATGATCCGCCGGGTCCGGTCGGTGCCGACGGCGATGCCGTCGAGCAGGTGGACGGCCATCGGGAACTGGTCCTTCATGAACTGGGCGAACACCGGGGCGTCCATCACGAAGAACCGCGACGGCTTGGTCACGTGCACCGAGGCGTCGTAGCTCTTCTGCTTCCCGCCGGTGAACGCCCGCCAGGCGCCGCAGTAGACGCCGCGCTGCGAGGTGCGGTTGGTTTCGATGTCCTGGCCGCCGGAGAGCTTGGACATGGTCAACTCGCCCTCGATGAGGACGTAGAAGCAGGTCGCCGGCTCGCCCTCGACGCAGATCGGGCCCGGTTCGTAGTTCTCGATGTGCCCAGCTGCGCACAACACCGCGAGCTGCTCGTCGGTGAGCGCCTCGAAGAGGAAGAGGCTGCGCAGCTCGTCGGGCTCGCACGGCGTCTTGGCGGTCATGGCCCCTCCTAGCTCTCGGCCAGGTAGCGGTGCACCAGCATGACGGCCATCGATCCCTCTCCGACCGCGGCCGCGACGCGCTTGGCCGACTCGGCCCGCACGTCGCCGGTGGCGAAGACGCCCGGCACGCTGGTCTCCAGGTGGTGCGGCGGCCGGTCCAGCGTCCAGCCGCAGACGTTGCGCAGGTCCGGCCCGGTGAGGATGAAGCCGTGGTCGTCGCGGGCGACCACCCCGTCCAGCCACTCGGTGCGCGGGGCCGCCCCGATGAAGATGAACATCCGTGCGCAGGTGACGTCCTCGGTGTCCCCGGTCTTGTTGTCGACCAGGATCAGCCGCTGCAGGTGGTCCTCCCCGACGGCGCGGCGCACCTCGGTGCACGTGCGCACCGTGATGTTGGGTCGCTGCTCGATCTGCTGGATCAGGTAATACGACATCGAGGCCTCGAGCGACGGGCCGCGCACCACGATCGTCACGGACTTGGCCTCGCGGGAGAGGTACATCGCGGCCTGCCCGGCGGAGTTGGCCCCGCCGACGACGTAGACCTCCTCGCCCGCGCACTCGGACGCGATGGAGACGGCCGCCCCGTAGTAGACGCCGCGGCCGGTGAGCTCGCTGCAGCCCTCGGCGGGCAGCTGGCGATAGGCGACGCCGGTGGCCAGGATGACCGCGTGCGCGTCGATGGACCCGCCGTCGGCGAACCGCACGGTGCGCTTCGGGCCGTTCACCTCCAGCGCCGTCGCGGTGCGGGCGGTGATGAGTTCCGCGCCGAACTTCTCGGCCTGTCGGCGGGCGCGCTCGGCCAGCTGGCCGCCCGACACGCCGTCGGGGAAGCCGAGGTAGTTCTCGATGCGCGAGCTCTGGCCCGCCTGCCCGCCCGTCGCGGTGCGTTCGATCAGCACCGTGCGCAGCCCCTCGGACGCGCCGTAGACGGCGGCGGCCAGGCCCGCCGGCCCGCCGCCGATGACGATCAGGTCGTAGAACTCCTGCGACGGCGTCGTGGTCAGGCCCAGGGTGTCGGCCAGCTCGGCGTCGGTCGGTTCGACCAGGGTGTCGCCGCGCTCGGTGACGACGACCGGAAGCCGCAGGCAATCCGCGCCGGCGGCCTTCAGCAGCCGCTCGCCGTCGGGATCGTCGGCCATGAACCACGAGTAGTGCAGCCCGTTGCGGGCCAGGAAGTCGCGCACCTGCCAGGACCGCTCCGACCAGCGGTGCCCGATCACCTTGGTGTGCGGGATCGGGTGTTCCGGCGCCGCGCGCCAGGCGTCCAGCAGCCCGTCGATGACGGGGTAGAACTTCTCCTGCGGCGGGTCCCACGGTTTGAGCAGGTAGTGGTCGAGGTCCACCACGTTGATCGCGTCGATGGCGGCGTGGGTATCGGCGTAGGCGGTGAGCAGCACCCGGCGCGCGGCCGGGTAAAGGTCCATCGCCTGTTCGAGGAATTCGATGCCGCTCATCTGGGGCATCCGGTAGTCGGCGATGAGCACCGCGACGGTCTCGCCCCGCAGCTTGAGCTCCTTGAGCGTCTCCAGCGCGTCGGGGCCCGATTCGGTGCGCACGATCCGGTGCCGGTCGCCGTAGTGGCGACGCAGGTCGCGCGCGACCGCGCGGGAGACGGAGGGGTCGTCGTCGACGGTCAGGAGGACGGGTTTGCGGGGCTCTGCGGTAACGCCTGCGGGGCTGCTCATCGCCGTCAAGTATGCCCTCGTCAGGCCCGGTCCGGCAGGTCGTGAAGGCGCGGCCGATTTCTCCGACAGCGATTTTGGGTGGGGCCCATTACCAGGTACCATTGACCAACGGTGCGATTTCCGCGCCGACTTTTTGTGTGCCCAGTCCCTAGGAATTTCCTGTCACCGGCTCACGTTCGAAGTCGGTGTATATCTCGCGCCGAGGCGGGCGCTACAGCGAACGAAACGAATGACGAGGATTTCTGACAAGTATGGCCAAGAAGGACGGCGCCATCGAGGTCGAGGGCCGCGTGGTCGAGCCCCTGCCCAATGCGATGTTCCGCATTGAGCTGGAGAACGGCCACAAGGTGCTCGCCCACATCAGCGGCAAGATGCGGCAGCACTACATCCGCATCCTGCCCGAGGACCGGGTGGTGGTGGAGTTGTCTCCCTACGACCTGTCCCGGGGCCGCATCGTGTACCGGTACAAGTAACCAACGAACGACGAGAACAGGATCGAAAAGCCGTGAAGGTCAACCCCAGCGTGAAGCCGATTTGCGACAAGTGCAGGGTGATCCGTCGGCATGGGCGGGTCATGGTGATCTGCTCGGATCCGCGCCACAAGCAGCGGCAGGGCTAGCGGCGATCGCAAGCGCGGCGTAGCCGTGCGCAGCGGGTCGCCGCAATGTACTTAGTCCGACGCGGCCTGAACAACTAAATGATGACCTTCCAGCACCACTGAGCGGATTGGCCGCTCACCCACGTCCGGACGGAGGCCGGACCCCGATGACATCGGGAACGGGCTGGGATCAGACCTCCGCATGAGATAAGAGGAAACGCCACCTATGGCTCGACTAGTAGGCGTCGATCTCCCGCGCGACAAGCGGATGGAGATCGCGCTGACGTACATCTTCGGCGTCGGCCGTACCCGCGCCAACGAAATCCTGGCCGCCACCGGCATCGACAAGGACCTGCGCACCCGGGACCTCACCGATGACCAGGTGACCCACCTGCGTGACTACATCGAGGCCAACCTCAAGGTGGAGGGCGACCTGCGCCGCGAGGTGCAGGCCGACATCCGCCGCAAGATCGAGATCGGCTGCTACCAGGGCCTGCGGCACCGCCGCGGCCTGCCGGTGCGCGGCCAGCGCACCAAGACCAACGCGCGCACCCGCAAGGGGCCCAAGCGCACCATCGCAGGCAAGAAGAAGGCCAGGTAGAACCCGATGCCACCAGCTAAAAAAGCGCAGGGAAGCTCCGCTAAGAAGGGGCAGCACAAGACCCGGAAGCGGGAAAAGAAGAATATTCCGCACGGCGCCGCGCACATCAAGAGCACGTTCAACAACACGATCGTGACGATCACCGACCCGCAGGGCAACGTCATCGCCTGGGCGTCGTCGGGTCACGTCGGCTTCAAGGGCTCGCGGAAATCGACGCCGTTCGCCGCTCAGCTGGCCGCGGAGAACGCGGCGCGCAAGGCCCAAGAGCACGGCGTGCGCAAGGTCGACGTGTTCGTGAAGGGCCCGGGCTCGGGCCGCGAGACCGCGATCCGCTCGCTGCAGGCCGCCGGCCTGGAGGTCGGCGCGATCTCCGACGTCACCCCGCAGCCGCACAACGGATGCCGTCCGCCGAAGCGCAGGAGGGTTTAAGCAATGGCTCGTTACACCGGACCCATCACCCGCAAATCGCGCCGGCTGCGCACCGACCTCGTCGGTGGCGACCAGGCGTTCGAGAAGCGTCCCTACCCGCCCGGCCAGCACGGCCGCGCGCGGATCAAGGAGAGCGAGTACCTGCTGCAGCTGCAGGAGAAGCAGAAGGCGCGCTTCACCTACGGCGTGATGGAAAAGCAGTTCCGCCGCTACTACGAAGAGGCCGTGCGGCAGCCCGGCAAGACCGGTGAGGAACTGCTGCGCATCCTCGAGAGCAGGCTGGACAACGTCGTCTACCGCGCCGGGCTGGCGCGCACCCGACGGATGGCCCGCCAGCTCGTCACCCACGGCCACTTCTCGGTCAACGGCGTCAAGGTCGACGTTCCCAGCTACCGGGTGTCGCAGTACGACATCATCGAGGTGCGGGACAAGTCGCTGAACACGGTGCCGTTCCAGATCGCGCGGGAGACCGCGGGCGACCGCCCGATCCCGAGCTGGCTGCAGGTGGTGGGGGAGCGCCAGCGCATCCTCGTCCACCAGCTGCCCGAGCGCGCGCAGATCGACGTGCCGCTGACCGAGCAGCTGATCGTCGAGTACTACTCGAAGTAAAGATGTCCTGCACCGAACCCGGTGCAGGGACCTAACGGCATCAAATAGCGGGTGCCGAGAAGGAGAAGAAGAAACACCATGCTGATCTCACAGCGACCCACCCTGTCCGAGGAAGTCGTCACCGACACCCGGTCCCAGTTCGTCATCGAACCGCTGGAGCCCGGATTCGGTTACACCCTGGGCAATTCGCTGCGGCGCACGCTGCTGTCGTCGATCCCCGGCGCGGCCGTCACCAGCATTCGCATCGACGGCGTGCTGCACGAGTTCACCACCGTGCCCGGCGTCAAGGAAGACGTCACCGACATCATCCTGAACCTCAAGGGCCTGGTCGTGTCCTCGGAGGAGGACGAGCCGGTCACCATGTACCTGCGCAAGCAGGGCCCGGGCGAGGTCACCGCGGGTGACATCGTGCCGCCCGCCGGCGTGACCGTGCACAACCCCGCCATGCACATCGCGACGCTGAACGACAAGGGCAAGCTCGAGGTCGAGCTCGTCGTCGAGCGCGGCCGCGGCTACGTCCCGGCGGTGCAGAACCGCGCGTCGGGTGCCGAAATCGGCCGCATCCCGGTCGATTCCATCTACTCGCCAGTGCTCAAGGTCACCTACAAGGTGGACGCCACCCGCGTCGAGCAGCGCACCGACTTCGACAAGCTGATCCTGGACGTGGAGACCAAGAGCTCGATCACCCCGCGCGACGCGCTGGCGTCGGCCGGTAAGACGCTGGTCGAATTGTTCGGTCTGGCACGCGAACTCAACGTCGAGGCCGAGGGCATCGAGATCGGGCCGTCGCCGGCCGAGGCCGACCACATCGCGTCGTTCGCGCTGCCGATCGACGACCTGGACCTGACCGTGCGGTCCTACAACTGCCTCAAGCGCGAGGGTGTGCACACGGTCGGCGAGCTGGTCAGCCGCACCGAGTCCGACCTGCTCGACATCCGCAACTTCGGTCAGAAGTCCATCGACGAGGTGAAGGTCAAGCTGCACCAGCTGGGCCTGTCGCTCAAGGACAGCCCGGCCACGTTCGACCCGTCGGAGGTCGCGGGCTACGACGTCGCCACCGGCACCTGGTCCACCGAGGCCGCCTACGACGACCAGGACTACGCGGAAACCGAACAGCTGTAATAAGGCCGTCCGGTGACGATGCAGCCGTGCAGCGGCCGCTGAGGAACCGGACACATGTAGGAAGTCGTCCCGGCCCTACCTGATACGGGGGCCGGCCCCGAATAGGAGATAGTCGCAATGCCCAAGCCCACCAAGGGCCCTCGCCTCGGCGGGTCGTCCTCGCACCAGAAGGCCCTGCTGGCCAACCTGGCCACGTCGCTGTTCGAGCACGGCCGGATCAAGACGACCGAGCCCAAGGCCCGGGCGCTGCGACCCTATGCGGAGAAGCTGATCACGCACGCCAAGAAGGGCACGCTGCACAACCGTCGCGAGGTCCTCAAGAAGATCCGCGACAAGGACGTGGTGCACGCCCTGTTCGCGGAGATCGGGCCGTTCTACGCCGACCGCAACGGCGGCTACACCCGCATCATCAAGGTCGAGGCGCGCAAGGGCGACAACGCCCCGATGGCCGTGATCGAGCTGGTCCGGGAGAAGACGGTGACGTCGGAGGCCGACCGCGCGCGACGGGTGAAGGCGTCGAAGAAGACGGCCCCGGTGGCGGCAGCGGCGGCGCCGCAGGCCGCGGTCGAGCCCGAGGCGGCGGAGGGTCCGACGGCCGACGACGCCGTCGAGCCCGAGGCCGAGGCCACGGAGGCCACGGAGGCCCAGGCCGGCGAGGCCACGGAGGCCGAGGCTGCCGCCGAGGAAAAGCACGACGAGGCCGTCGCGGCGCGGGCCGAGGCCGAGAAGGCCGAAGAGGCCGACGAGGCTGACGAGAGTTAGCGCGGACGTCCGTCTGCGGCTTGACATCGCCTACGACGGAACGGAATTCGCCGGCTGGGCAGCCCAGGCCGGACAGCGGACCGTCGCCGGCGTCCTCGATGAGGCGCTGACGACGGTCTTCCGCTCTCCAGTGCGCCTGCGAGCGGCCGGGCGCACCGACACCGGAGTCCACGCCACCGGACAGGTCGCCCACGTCGACGTGCCCGCCGACGCGCTGCCGAACGCCTACCCACGCTCGCCGCGTCCCGCTGAACCGGAGTTCCTGCCGCTGCTGCGCCGGCTCGGCCGGTTCCTGCCAACCGACGTGCGGGTGCTCGAAATCGCCCGCGCCCCGGAGGGCTTCGATGCGCGGTTCTCGGCGCTGCGCCGACACTACGAGTACCGGCTGTCGACGGCGCCCTACGGCGTGGTGCCGCAGCTGGCGCGCTACGTCACCGCGTGGCCGCGCGACCTGGACGTCGACGCCATGGCCGCGGCGTCACGAGACCTGTTGGGGCTGCACGACTTTGCCGCGTTCTGCCGGCAACGGGAGGGGGCGACCACCATCCGTGACTTGCAGCGGCTGGACTGGTCGCGCGACGGCGACCTGATCACCGCGCACGTCAGTGCCGACGCATTCTGCTGGTCGATGGTGCGCTCGCTGGTCGGGGCGCTGCTGGCCGTCGGGGAGCACCGCCGCCCCACCTCATGGTGCCGCGACCTGCTTTCCGCCACCGACCGGTCGAGCGACTTCGCCGCCGCACCGGCGCACGGGTTGACGATGACCGGCGTCGATTACCCGCCCGATGGCGAACTTGCCGCGCGGATCCTGATTACGCGGGATTTGCGCACGCCCGGCTAAACGCGGCTCGCGACGAAACTCGCGGCCTGATTGGTCAACGTGGGCACGTAACCCAGGTGCGCGCTCCACTTGTTGCCGTTGGAGCAGATCGGGTCGCCGGTGTTGCACAGGTCGATGGTCTTGCCGTCGAAATCCGGTGTCAGGGCGCTCATCAGCCCGCCCGCCCGGGCCGACGGGTTCCCGAACAGCGCGACGGCGGCGACGTGGTTGGCAGCGGCGGCCGGCAGCGGCTGGCGGAAACCGAACCCGGGAAGCGGTGCGGCGGTGACGATGTCGACGACGGCCGCGCCCTGGGAGTACCCGCCCAGCACGATCTTAGTGTTGGGGCAGTTGTTGGCCATCTGCTGGATGTGGTTGCTGGCGTCGTTCGCGCCGTCCGTGGCGGCCAGAAAGTCCTTGTTGGCCGGGTAGTTAACCCCGTACGAGCCAACGCTTTTGCGGGTGTCCTGGCGCAGCGACGAGACGAAGGCCTGGCCCACCTTGCCGACGCCCGGCGGCTCGTCGGTGCCGCGGGCGAACACCACCTCGACGTCAGGGCACGACGCCGACGCGAGGGGCAGCAGCTTCGGGACGACGAAAACCGCTACCGCCGCAAGGAATGCGACGGCCACAACCAGCCGGATCAGCCTCACACATCGATGTTAAGGGGCTATTCGTCACGCGCCGGTAACGATTTAGACAAGGGGCGCTTGAGGATTCGGTGTAGCTGGGCCGTTGGGCGCAATCGGCGCGTCCGGCGCCGGGACGTTACCGGGGACCGACGGACCGGAGCCCGGGGTCTGCGGCCCGTAACCCGGCGTCTGCGGGTAAGACCCGGTCATGAGCTTGGACGCGACGAAAGACGCGGCCTGCGTGGTGTACAGCGGGACGTAGCCCTCGGTGTGCCCGCTCCACTCGTTGCCCTGGCCCGCGTGGCAGATCGGGTCCTCGGGGTTGCACAGGTCGATCGCCTTGGTCCCCAACAGCGCGCTCGCGGTCGGCAGCGATCCGCCGGCGCGGTCGGCCACGTCGCCGAAGGTCGCGACGGCCGCGACGTTCTTGGCGTACTCCGGCGGCAGCGAGTTGCCCCAGTTGATGCCGCCGATCGGGACGCCGGCGACGATGTCCATCACCGACGCGCCCTGCGAGTAGCCGCCCAGCACGATCTTGACGTTCGGGCACTTGGCCACCGCCGCCTTGACGCGGTTGATCGTGTCGTTGGCGCCGTCGCCGCCGTGCAGCTGCAGCTTGCTGGCGGCGTAGTTCACCCCGTAGGTGTCATACGTCAGGCCGGGGGTGTCCTGCTTCAACGCGTCGACGAACGCGTCGCCGACGCGGCCCATGCCCGGCGGCTCGTTGGTGCCGCGGGCGAAGATGACCTCGACGTTCGGGCAGTCATCGGCGGCCGCGACCGGTGTAGCGGGTGGGGACATGAGCAGGCCGGCGGTGGTGAACACTGCAGAAACCCCCGGGCCTACCCAGCGAATTAAACGGTGGGAAGACACGCCGAGATATTACCCGCAACCAGCGAAGATCGAAATTCGGCGACCTGTGGATAACCGCGACACCCGCCGTCTACCTGCGGCTTAACTGGAACCGGGAGACGGATTCCACAAATTTGCCGGGGGTATTTTGGACCGTTCACAACCGCGCCAGCCGACCACCTGGCTGCAAATCAGCGCGTACCGATTTCTGCTGCGCCGCCTCGAGTGCGCATTGCTGGGCCGGGATATTCACGGCGCGACCGGGCCGTCGGGTGCGCGGACGGCGTCGCTGGCGGTCGGCTGTGTGGTGGTGGCCGTCGCGCTAGTGGGCTGCGCGTTGCCGGGATTGCTGCGCCCGCACGCGGATCTCGAGCGGGCGCGGATCGCGATGGGCCAGCGATCCGGGGCACTGTACGTGCGGGTGGGCGACACCTGGCACCCGGTGCTGAACCTGGCGTCGGCCCGGTTGATCGCGGCGACGCCCGCCGACCCGCAGCCGGTGCCCGAAACGGACCTGGCGCGCACCAAACGCGGTGCGCCGCTTGGCATTCCGGGTGCACCGCCACTCATTGGTGAGCCGCTGTCGGCAGACGAATCGGTTTGGACGATCTGCGATGCCGAGGAGACCGGCGCGGCGACCGTCGTCGTCGGCCCCACCGGCTCGTCGGTCCATCCCGTGGCGCCCGACCAAGCGCTTCTGCTGGCGCCGCCCGCCGGCTTGCCGGCCTACCTGCTCTACAACGGGCAGCGGGCCGTGGTCGACCTCGCCGACACCGCGGTCGTGCGCGCGCTCAGGCTGGAGGGCCGCACTCCGCGCCTCGTGTCGCAGTCGCTCCTGAACGCCGTGCCCGAGGCGCCGCCGATCAGCGCACCGCGCGTTCGCGCGGCGGGAGACGCGGTGGCCGGGATGCCCGGCATTCCGGTCGGCAGTGTGCTGCGCATCGCGCGCGGTGACGGCGACGAGTACTACGTCGTGGTGCCCGGCGGGGTCCAGCGCATCGGCCGGGTCGCCGCCGATCTCCTGCGTTTGAGCGATTCGCGCGGCAGCGCCAACCCGATCCCGGTGGCACCGGACGCGATCCGCGCCGCGGGAATCGTCAACACGCTGCCGGTGACCGGCTTCCCGGACGTGGCGCCGGCGTTAGCCGGCGGCGCCACGGTATGCGTCGCGTCGACGCGCCGGCCGTCCGGCGACTATGACACCGGCTTCCTGGTGGGCGGCGGCCAGCCGGTGCCCACCGGTCAGGCTCCAGTGATCTTGTCCCAAGCCGACGGTCGCGGTCCCGCGCTGGACGCGGCCTATCTGCCGCCCGGCCGCAGCGCCTATGTACGGGGCGACAACCGAAGCGGCACAAGATATCTCGTGACCGACACCGGGGTGCGGTTCGCGATCCGCGACGACGACGCGGCGCACGATCTCGGTCTCCCGGCACCGATCGCGGCGCCGTGGCCGCTGTTGGCGGCGCTGCCGTCCGGGCCGGAACTGAGCAGGCAGAACGCGTCAGTCGCACGGGACACGGTTGCGGGAACCCCGTAACCGGGCGGCCGCCAGGGCGCCCGCCAGCACGACAAGGCAGATTGCCGCTCCACGCAGCGCCGCATCCCGGGCGTGTGCATCCGGGGGCCTCGGCGGTGGCGGAGCAATCACGGGCACCGGAGCGGGTGTCGGCCGGGAGCTGGTCGTTGGCGGACCGGCGTCGGTGCTGACGGCCGCCGGCGCGTCGATGGTGCCATTGCCGACGAGCGGATCCCATCCGCGGGGCGGGTGATGCGCGGTCGCCGTGATTCGCCCCGTCACCTGTCGCGCGGTCAATGCGGGGAATCGGGCCCGGATCAGCGCCGCCAGCCCGCTGACCACGGGCGCGGCGTAACTCGTGCCCGAAACCGGTTGCGAACCGAGCGCGGCAACGTCCTGGCCGGTCGCCGCGGCGTCCACCCAGGGGCCCGGGAGGGTGAACGGCGACGGTGTCCCGTCGGCGTCGACCGAACCCACGGTGAGCACGTAGTCGTCGTACCACCCCGGGCTGGCGATGACGGTGGCGGTCTGCCAGGTCGCGTCGGGTCGCTGAGGCGGACACGGGCCCGCGGTGCCGGTGTTGCCCGCCGCGGCCACGACGACCGCGTTCTTGACGTCGACCGCGTACGCGAGGGCGGCGCCCACCGCTCGGTCGTCGAACGACGCGGTGACCGGGACGCACGCGATGGACGAGACGTTGATCACCGATGCGCCGAGATCGGCGGCGGTCCGGATGGCTTGCGCCATGGTGTCGACGTCGCCCACCCCCGCGCGGGAACGGTCGCCGGTGGGAGCGAACTTCGCGCTGGACTGGCGAATGCCGATCAGCGTGGCCTCCGGTGCCACCCTGCCGAGGATGCCGGCGACCAGCGTGCCGTGTGCGTCGCAATCCTGGGTGCCGTCACCGGTGAACACGTAATCGCCGCCGGGCACCACGTCGGGCAGCCGCGGATGCCGCGAGACACCGGTGTCGATGACCGCGACCCGCTGCCCTGCGCCGCGGGTCAGCTGCCAGACCCTGGGCAGGTCGACGAGATCCGGCAGCGGGTCGCGAGGCGGGGCGGCGTCGACCGGCACCGACGCGCAGACCTCGCGCTGCACGGTCGGCGAGGGCGGTGCCGGGCGGGCGGGCTTGGGCAGCCACTTGTCGTCGACCTCGGGCGGCGAAACCGCCTGTGCCGTCGGCGTTCCGAGCTGATAGATGCACGCGAGCGCGGAGACCGCCAGGAGGCGCGCGAGGCGTGAGCCGCTCACCGGAGGTTCAACTCGCGGACGGCGTGGTACAGCCCGCACACCCACGAGGTCGTGGGCACCAACGCGACCAGCGCCACACACTCCAGTGCATCGACGCCGCGGCGCGCCAGCGGTGAGAGCGACATCGTCGGAGCGACGAAGCCCACGTAGATCGCCGCGGCGGCCAACGTGGCCGTCAGCGCGGCCGTCCATGACCCACTCCTGAGCATGCTCGTGGCCACGACGCCGAAAGTCGTTGCCGCGATGGCAATCCCGCTGATGAGGAACACGAGCGTCCTTCTCACGTCGTCAGAGCGTGCGCGCAACATCAGCAATGCACCGGTCAACGCACCGAAGGCGATGCAGCTCAGCCGAGGCGCACCGGCCAGGACGGTGACGATGGCGCCCACGGCGGCTACGGTCAGCAAGGCGGCGAGCAGGCCGGCCAACCAGTTGTCGGCCCGGATCGCCTTGGCCTCAACGTCGGATCCCGGCGGCCGCTGCGGCGACAGGCCGGCCAGCGTGATCGACGCCAGCGGCGCCACGCCCAGTAGCCCGAGGGATGCCAGCGCGGAGACGGCGCCAATCGCGCGCAGCGGCGCGGCGGTGATCACACCTGCCAAGGCGGCCAGGGCGACGCTCGTGGCGACGCACGACACTGAGGCCAATGGGACGGCACCGCAACCCGATACACGTGCCGCCAGCACCGCTGTCGTCGCCGCCGCCGTGCCGGCCAGCACGACGTTCGGCAGCCCGGGACCGCCGGGCACCGCCAGAAACCCGGCGACCGCCGCGAATACGGCGGCGATCACCCCTAGCGCGAGTCCGGCGGTCGCGTCCCCGTACGCGCGGTGTGCGACCGCCGCGAAAAGCAGCGCCAGCAGGCCGGCCGACGCCACCACGCCCACCGTGGCGCCGGTGACGTTGGCGCTGGGCGCGTTTCGAATGAGCGCCAGCGCACCGATGCCGGTCACAAGGGCCGCCGTGACGGCGCTCGCGATCCTCGCCGCCCGTCTGCGCCGGCAGGCCGGCCAGCTGCGGCCCGCGGCGTCGAGGGTCGCCGACACGGCCGGCGCCACGTCGTCGAAATGGGGCGGGGGAGCGGGGGTCGAGGATTCGGTCAAAACCAGGACCGCGCCGTCTCGGATGCCGTTCTGCGCCAACGTCGCCGAGGTGGCCAACGGCGCCGCACCCGGACACGACAGCTGGTAGCGGCGCGCCTCCTGGTGACCGGAGGCTCGGACCCCGTGGCCGCCGCGGCCGTCCAGGATGTCGACGATCGAGGGAATCAGGACGGCGACGGGCACGCCCCCGGGCAGGGACAAGTCGGTGACGGCCGTGCCGGCATGTATCGACACGCGCCGCAACCCCGGGTCGGTCTCAGGCAACGATGACCCCTTCAGTCGGATTACCGGCACCGTAGCCAGAATTCGAACCGCCGATATCCGGCTGTCCACAGGTGACTTGCCGCGGTTTTCGGCGCTGCCTACCGTCGCCAACCGGTAGGAGGGCCGAGATGACACAGTGTTTCGTGCCCGTGGTTAGCCGGCCGGCGCCGGCGGTCGAGGCTGCGGACATCGCCGTTGACCCACCGCCCGGCCTGCCGCCGAGGGGGTCACCGAGGTTGCTGCCGGTCGTGCTGTCGCTGGTGACCCTCGGAGTCATGGCGGTGGCGTTCCTCGCGGGATCGCCGGGCGCGCGCCACCCGATGTTTGTGGCGTTCCCGGTGATGACGCTGCTTTCCCTGGCGGTCACCGCGACTGCCGGGCGCGGCGAGCGGCGTGGCCGTAGCCTCGACGCCGACCGGGCCAACTACCTGGCGTACCTGAGTGAGCTGCGCGCCACGGTCACCGAAAAAGCCGCAGCGCAGCGGGATTCGCTTCTCTGGATCCACCCGGACCCGGACACGCTGTGGACGTTGATCGGCGGACCTCGGATGTGGGAGCGGCGCGCGTCCGACCCCGACTTCTGCCTTGTCCGTGTCGGGGTCGGCACCCAGCCGCTCGCCGCACGGTTGATGGCGCCCGAGCCCGCTACCCACGAGCCGTCCGACCCGGTCACGGCGGCGGCCTTGCGCCGCTTCCTGAGCGCGCATTCGCTCGTAACGGGGGCGCCCGTCACGGTCGACCTTCGCGCCGACACGATGGTGACTATGGACGGCGACCCGGCCGCCGTGCGCGGGCTGCTGCGCGCGATGATCTGCCAGCTGACCGTGCTGCACGGTCCCGACGACTTGCTGGTCGCGGCGGTGGTCGGTGACCGCAACCGGGCCGACTGGGATTGGCTGAAGTGGTTGCCGCACAACCAACATCCGAGCGCCGCCGATGCGGCGGGGTCGGCGCGCATGGTGTATCCAAGCATGGCAAGCGCCCGGCAAGCGCTCGCCGGCGTGGCGGGGTCGCACGTGACCGTGGTCTGCGACTCCGGCGAACGGGTTGCGGCGGGGGCGCCGACTGGCGCCACCGTCCTGGCGGTCGGCGCCTGCGCCGAAGGCGCGCCGGTGACGATCGGGCGGCCGGACGCACCTCAACCGTTGCCGTGTCACGACCGGTTGGAATTGGTGGACGCGCTGACCTGTGCGCGCCGGCTGGCCAGGTACCGGGCCGGGCCGGCCGGCACCGACCCGATCACGCTGTGGAGCAACCAGGATCGTCGTGACCGGCTGTGCGTGCGGATCGGGACCACGATCGATGACGCACCGCTGCACCTGGACATCAAGGAGGCAGCGGAACACGGCATGGGTCCGCACGGGCTCTGCGTGGGTGCTACCGGGTCGGGCAAGTCGGAGTTACTGCGCACCATCGCGGTCGGGATGGTCGCGCAGAATTCCGCCGAGGTACTCAATCTGCTGCTAGTCGACTTCAAGGGTGGCGCAACGTTCCTCGACCTGACGCGCGCGCCACACGTGGCCGCCGTCGTCACCAACCTGGCCGACGAGGCGCCGCTGGTGGCCCGCATGCGCGACGCACTCGCCGGCGAGATGGAACGCCGGCAGCGGATGCTGCGAGGTGCCCGCTGCGCCAGCGTCACGGCGTACGAACGCGCGCGCCGGGCCGGTCGGCAATTGGTCCCGCTACCGACGCTGGTCGTCATCGTCGACGAGTTCTCCGAAATGCTGAGCCGCCATCCCGAGTTCGCCGACACGTTTGTCGCGATCGGGCGGCTGGGGCGGTCGCTCGGCATGCACCTGTTGCTGGCCAGTCAGCGGCTCGAAGAGGGGCGGCTGCGCGGACTGGAAGCCCACTTGTCCTACCGGATCTGCCTGAAGACCCTGTCCGCCGCCGAATCGCGCGCGGCTCTGGGAACGCTTGACGCATACCAATTACCCAACACCCCCGGCGCGGGCTACCTCCGCGTGGGCAGTGACGAGCCGATCCGCTTTCAGGCCGCGTTCGTTTCGGGACCGCGGCCCGTGGAGATGCCGGTGGGCGAATCGGTGGTACGCGTCTTCAGCACCCGGGCGGCGGGCCCGCTCCGCGCCGGCGGGGGCAACTCGCCGGCCCGGACCGCCCTGGAGGAGGTCCTCGACCGGCTCGCCGGACATGGACCGCCCGCACACCAAGTGTGGCTGCCGCCGCTGGGGGCGGCACCCGCGCTGGACACATTGCTCGGCGATATGGTGTCGGCGCCGGACGAGCTGAGCGTGCCCATCGGCGTCGTCGACCGCCCGTTCGAGCAATGCCGCACGCCGCTGGTGGTCGAATTGTCCGGAGCCGCGGGCAATGTGGCGGTGGTCGGCGCGCCGCGATCGGGCAAGTCGACCGCGCTGCGCACCCTCATCACGGCCTTGGCCGCTTTTTACGATCCGGCGCGAGTGCGGTTCTACTGCCTGGATTTCGGCGGTGGAGCGCTCGGGGCGCTGCGCGCATTGCCGCATGTGGGTGCCGTCGCCGGCCGGGGCGAGCCGGACCTGGTGCGGCGCATGATCGCCGAGATGGAGTCCACCGTGCGGGCCCGGGAGGCGGATCGAGCCGGGCTGGGCGGTGACGTGTTCCTCGTCATCGACGGCTGGGCAAGCCTGTGTCACGAGTTCGGCGATTCCGCGGCGTCGATCACTGCCTTGGCGGCGCAAGGGCTTTCGTTTGGCGTGCATGTGGTGTTGTCGGCGTCGCGGTGGGCCGAGATCAGGCCCGCGCTCAAGGACCAGGTCGGCAGCCGCATCGAGTTGCGGCTTGGTGATCCGGCCGATTCCGAGATCGATCGCAAGCGGGCGCGGGACGTGCCGCACGACAGGCCGGGTCGGGGCCTTTCCCGCGACGGGCTGCACATGCTCATCTCGCTGCCCACCGATAGCGTCTGTCATGGCGAGTCGGTCGCACCGCCGATACCGCTGCTGCCGACGCGCGTCGACCACGAGGCCGTCGTGTGTCGGGCGGGGCCGCGGGTCGTGCTGGGTCTGGAGGAGCGTCGATTGCAGCCGGTTTCAATCGATTTCGCGCTGCACCCGCACCTGCTGGTCCTCGGGGATAACGAGTGCGGCAAGACCGCCACGCTGCGGACCCTGTGCCGCGAGATCATCCGGACGAATTCCGCCACCGAAGCCCGGCTGCTGATCGTCGACTTCCGGCGCTCGCTGTTGGGCGTCGTCGAGTCGGAACACCTTGCCGGCTACGCCGTGTCGTCGTCCGCGCTGAGCGGCTTGCTGCCGGGTCTGCTCGATGTCCTGGCGAGGCGGATGCCCGCGTCGGGCGTGAGCCAGGCCCAGCTGCGTGCCCGGTCCTGGTGGTCCGGGCCGGACATCTACCTGGTGCTCGACGATTACGACCTGATCGCAAACCCGGGCGGCAACCCACTCGAGGCGGTCGTCGAATACCTTGCGTACGCAAGGGATATCGGGCTGCACCTCGTCGTGGCCCGGCGCAGCGCCGGCGCGGAACGGGCGCTGTTCGAGCCGCTGCTGGCGGGCCTGCGCGACCTCGGGTGCATGACGCTCATGATGAGTCGGCGCCCGGACGACGGCGCACTGTGGGGCTCCGGCCGCCCCGTGCGGTTGCCACCCGGTCGCGGCGTCCTGATCACCCGCCCCGGGGAGGAACAGCTTGTCCAGGTGGCCTGGAGTCCGCCGCCGTGAGCCGCCACCGCGCGCTCATCGAGGCCGGACCCGGCACGATCCGCCGATTATGTTGTGGCACAGCCGGAGTCAGTGACGAAGAGATTGTCGAAGTCGCCAGGGAGGCACTGGGCGCCATCGATGATCGGGTGGCGCTGGTCGGCGGTCGCCCGGTCGCCGTGGATTCGCTCTGGCGGGCGGCGTTGCGCTCGCTCAAATGTGAGAAGTGCGACGGCCTGGTACTCATTCGTCCGTCCTGGTGGCCCTCGGCGCGGGTCGCCGTGGTGACCGCGGCGGCCAAGGCCCTGACCGACGAGGTGCTGGTGCGCCGGCGGTCTTGGCTGCTGGCGCAGGCCTGCGACCCCGAGCCCGTGGTGGTGGAAATCGCCGAGCGCCTGGTCGTGATCACCGGACCCGAGATTGTCGCGATACCCCGTGGGGCCGACGAGCATTCCGTCGGCGAGGAGGCCTCCGACGTCTGCCGCGTCATCGCCAGGATGGCGCGGCGGACGTCGGCGGCCGTCGTGATCGACGCGCCCGGCACGGTCGTCGGCGCGCCGGCGCTCGGGGCGGCGATCGCGCGGGCGCTGCTTGATGGCGGCCTGGCGGCCGTGGAGATCGGTTCTGCCCAGCTGCCCTTGTTGGCACAATCGATTTTTTCGCGCGTGGCCGACCCGACCGGGCCGCGCGTCACCGCGCCGGCCGACCGTCCCCGTACCCGCGCGCGGGTGACGGGTGCGCTAGCCGGGGCCGCCGTCGCGTTGACGGCGTTTCCACTGGCGATCGCGGCGGCGCCCCCGGCGACCCATCGTGGCGCCTCGCCCCCGGTCGCGGCGCAGACGGTGCCGACCGCGTTCCTCGTGGAGGGCCGCGTGGCGCTGACGGTGCCCGCACACTGGTCCGCGCAGCGGGTGGTCACCGGGCCCGGGTCCGCGCGGGTGCAGGTGACCTCGCCATCGGATCCGGAAGTGGCGCTGCACGTCACGCAGTCACCGGTGGCGGGCGAGACGCTGGGCGGCGCGGCGGAGCGGTTGCGGCGCGCCATCGACGCGGAACCGGGCGGGGTGTTCGTCGACTTCAATCCCGCCGGGACGAGCGGCGGCCGGCCCGCGGTGACCTACCGCGAAGTGCGCGTCACCCACCACGTGCGGTGGACGGTACTGCTGGACGGGCCGGTGCGGATCAGCGTTGGGTGCCAGAGCCGTCCCGGCGACGAGGCGGCTGTCCGCGACGCATGCGAGCAGGCGGTGCGAACCGCCCATGCGATCGGATGAGACGGAACCAAATGGAAGTCGTCGCAGTCCAACTTGATATGGCGAACAGACTGAGCACGGACTTTGATCTCATGCACTCCGTCGCGGCGACGACCGACGCCCGCAACGAGGAGATCCGGGCGATGCTTCAGGCCTTCATCGGCCGCATGGGCAGCGTTCCGTCGTCGGTGTGGGGCGGGCTGGCGGCGGTGCGATTCAAAGATGTGCTGGATCGCTGGAACGCCGAATCGGCCCGGCTCTACCGCGTTCTGCAGACAATCGCCGAGACCATTCGCCACAACGAGGTCGCGTTGCGGGAGGCCGGCGAGAACCATGCGCGCCACGTCGCCGCCGCCGGCGGCAACCTGTGAGCGGGGGCCAGGCCATGGACCCGCTGCTTTCCTACGACTTCGGCGAAATCGAATGCGCTGTGCGCCAAGAGATCCACACCACCGCGACGCGATTGAACGCGGCGCTCGACGAGCTGAGGTCACAGATCGCCCCGCTGCGGGAACTGTGGACCCGCGAAGCGGCAGCCGCCTATCAGGGCGAGCAGCTGAAGTGGCATCAGGCGGCCGGCGCGCTCAACGAGATGCTGGTCGACCTCGGGAACGCGGTGCGCGACGGCGCGCAGGAGGTGGCCGACGCCGACCGCCGCGCGGCCGGCGTCTGGACACGGTGAGCCAGCTGCCCCCTGTGTGGTCCCGGCGGAGGAGAGCCGCCGGGACCACACAGTCTCAAGGGCGGCGGGGCTTGGGCTTCGAAATCTCCCATTTGCGGGCGAGGTGATTGGGCATGTCGAACGACGCGCGCACGCCACCCCGCTCGAACTCGAACGCACTCTCCAACAGTTCGCGCCCGAACACCGGAGCCAGCTCCTTGACGAAGTGGTAGCGCGGCACGGCGCGGCCGATTAGGCTCAGGACGTTGGTCGAGAACCAGTCGGCGACCCGTGCGAGCTGTTCGAGTTCGCGGCGGTGATGCAAAGGCGGTACGAGCAGCAGGTCGGCGGTTTGGTCGCCGATCAAGTGGCGGATC
>NZ_LZKE01000024.1:0-39366 GCF_001672675.1 Mycobacterium sp. E2327 | reverse complement strand
CGTTCGCCGGTCTGCAGTACCTGGGAGTGCGTCGCCTCGCGGCCTAACTTGTCCGCGCGTCCGGCCCGGTCCCGCGCTACAGCTTGCGCAGCCGCAGCCGATTGATGGAATGGTCGGCGTCCTTGCGCAACACCAGGGTGGCGCGGGGCCGGGTCGGCAGGATGTTCTCGACCAGGTTGGGCCGGTTGATCGACCGCCAGATCTCGCGCGCGGCGGCGACCGCCTTGGTGTCGTTGAGGGCCGAGTAGTGGTGGAAGTGCGATTCCGGGTCCGCGAAGGCCGTGCCGCGCAGCGACAGGAACCGCGACACGTACCACTGCTCGATGTCCTCGATCCGGGCGTCGACATACAGCGAGAAGTCGAACAGGTCCGACACCATCAGGGTCGGGCCCGTCTGCAGGACGTTGAGACCCTCGAGGATCAGGATGTCGGGATGACGGACCACGTGCTTGGCCCCGGGGATGATGTCGTATTTCAGGTGCGAATACACCGGCGCACAGGCGTGGTCGGATCCGGACTTGACCGATGTCACGAACCGCATCAACGACCGGCGGTTGTAGCTTTCCGGAAAGCCCTTGCGGTGCATCAAGTTTCGCCGATCGAGCTCGGCGTTCGGGTACAGGAAGCCGTCGGTGGTAACCAGGTCCACCCGGGGATGGTGATCCCAGCGGGCCAGCAGCGCCTGCAGCACGCGGGCCGTCGTCGACTTGCCGACGGCCACGCTTCCCGCGACGCCGATGATGAATGGCACAGGACGGTCCGGGTTCTGTTGGGGTTCCCCGAGGAATTCCGCGGTGGCGGCGAACAGCCGCTGGCGCGCGGCGACCTGAAGGTGGATCAATCGGGCCAGCGGCAGGTAGACCTCTTCGACCTCCAGCAGGTCGATCTGCTCGCCGAGACCGCGCAGCCCGACCAGTTCCTCTTCGGTGAGGGCCAGCGGCGTGGACATGCGAAGCGCACGCCATTGTTTTCGGTCGAACTCCACATAAGGGCTCGGCTCGCTAGGCCGCGGCATAGTGCACAAGTGTGGCAGGGGCGGACGCGCGCCCGACGGCTGGGCTGGCGAAAAGCGCGCTGGATAGACTGGCGCCCGTGACTGCCGCACCCGACGCCCGTACCTCCGCCACCGTGATGTCGGCCCCGCTCGCCGAGGTCGATCCCGACATCGCCGAGTTGCTGGACAAGGAGCTGCACCGGCAACGCGACACCCTGGAGATGATCGCCTCCGAGAACTTCGTGCCGCGGTCGGTGCTGCAGGCCCAGGGGAGCGTGCTGACCAACAAGTACGCCGAGGGATTGCCCGGCCGGCGCTACTACGGCGGATGCGAGCACGTCGACGTCGTGGAGAACATCGCCCGCGACCGGGCCAAGGCGTTGTTCGGCGCCGAGTTCGCCAACGTCCAGCCGCATTCCGGCGCGCAGGCCAACGCCGCCGTGCTGCACGCCCTCATGTCTCCGGGGGAGCACCTGCTCGGCCTGGACCTGGCCAACGGCGGCCACCTCACCCACGGGATGAAGCTCAACTTCTCCGGAAAGCTGTACGAGGCCGGCTTCTACGGCGTCGACCCGAAGACGCACCTGGTCGACATGGACGTCGTGCGGGCCCGGGCGCTCGAGTTCCGCCCCAAGGTGATCATCGCCGGCTGGTCGGCCTACCCGCGGATCCTCGACTTCGCGGCGTTCGCCTCGATCGCCGACGAGGTCGACGCCAAGCTGTGGGTGGACATGGCGCACTTCGCCGGGCTGGTCGCGGTGGGCCTGCACCCGACGCCGGTGCCGCACGCGGACGTGGTGTCGACGACGGTGCACAAGACCCTCGGCGGCGCCCGTTCCGGCATGATCCTGGGCAAGCAGGAATACGCCAAGGCCATCAACTCGGCGGTGTTCCCCGGCCAGCAGGGCGGGCCGCTGATGCACGTCATCGCGGGCAAGGCGGTCGCGCTCAAGATCGCCACCACCCCCGAGTTCGCCGACCGCCAGCAGCGCACGCTGTCCGGGGCGCGCATCGTCGCCGACCGGTTGCTGGCGGCCGACGTGGCCAAGGCCGGCGTCTCGGTGGTCAGCGGCGGCACCGACGTGCACCTGGTGCTGGTCGACCTGCGTGACTCGCCGCTCGACGGCAAGGCCGCCGAGGACCTGCTGCACGAGATCGGCATCACCGTCAACCGCAACGCCGTCCCCAACGACCCCCGGCCGCCGATGGTGACGTCGGGGCTGCGAGTGGGCACGCCCGCGCTGGCCACCCGCGGTTTCGGCGACGCCGAATTCACCGAGGTCGCCGACATCATCGCCACCGCGCTGGCAGCCGGTACGTCCGCCGACGTCTCGGCGCTGCGGCAGCGGGTGACGCGGCTGGCCAGGGACTTCCCGCTCTACGAGGGCCTGGAGGACTGGACGCTCGTCGACCGCTGAGCGCTTTAGGGACCAAAGTCACCATTCGGCGGCAACACGCCCCAACAATTTCACCGAACCTGTACCTACGAGTTACAGTAACCGCATGGCACAGAAACCTGTTCCTAACACGCTGACCCTCGAACTCGAGCCCGTGGTCGAGCGGCTGATGGACCGCCACCTCAACACCGAGGACCTGTGGTTCGCCCACGACTACGTGCCCTTCGACCAGGGCGAGAACTTCGCCTTCCTGGGCGGACGCGACTGGGACCCGTCGCAGACCACGCTGCCCAGAGACATCACCGACGCCTGCGAGATCCTGCTGCTGCTGAAGGACAACCTCGCCGGGCACCACCGCGAGCTCGTGGAGCACTTCATCCTCGAGGAGTGGTGGGGCCGCTGGCTGGGCCGGTGGACGGCCGAGGAGCACCTGCACGCCATCGCGCTGCGCGAGTACCTGGTGGTGACGCGGGAAGTCGACCCGACCGCCAACGAGGAGGCCCGCGTCGAGTACGTGATGAAGGGCTACCGCGCCGACACCTACTCCCAAGTCGAAACGTTGGTCTACATGGCGCTCACCGAGCGCACGCAGGCGGTCTTCTGTCGCAACCTGGCGGCCCGGATCGAGGAACCCGTCCTGGCCGGTCTCATCGACCGCATCGCCCGCGACGAGACGCGGCACGAGGGGATCTTCGCCAACCTCGTCGCGCACTGCCTCGAGTTCACGCGCGACGAGACCATCGCCGCCATCGCCGCGCGGGCGGCGGACCTGCAGACGGTGGGGGCCGACATCGACGCCTACGCGGACAAGGTGCAGGCCGTCGCCGACGCCGGCATTTTCACTCCGCAGGATTTGCGGCAGGCGATCTCCGACCGCATCACCGAATGGGGTGTGGCGGGCGAGCCCGCGCTGGCGCAATTCGTCATTAGTTAAACCGATCTTCACCGGAACCGGCCGCCGTCAGCGGCCGGTTTTTGGTGTCCCCGTGTCGGTCTCGGCGCGCCTGCGCGGCGCCGAAGCGGCCACGAGAGTAGCGTCGTTCCCGATGGCCAGCGACAAGATCTGCTGCCAGGGCGGCACCTTCCGTCACTACTTCGGTAGTTCTAGGCAGGACCGGCCCCGGTCCTGGTGCTGCGGCTCCCGCCGACATGCCTGTGCGGGTCCGCGCGGGCTTACCCGCTCGAGGAGCGCTTCGTGACCGATCTCCGGACCTATGTGCTCGACACCTCCGTGCTGCTGTCCGATCCGTGGGCGTGCAGCCGGTTCGCCGAACACGAGGTGGTGGTTCCGCTGGTGGTGATCAGCGAGCTGGAGGCCAAACGCCACCACCACGAACTGGGCTGGTTCGCCCGTCAGGCGCTGCGCCTGTTCGATGATCTTCGGCTCGAGCACGGACGGCTGGATCAGCCGATTCCCGTTGGGACACAAGGCGGCACACTTCACGTCGAACTGAATCACACCGACCCCACGGTGTTGCCCGCGGGCTTTCGCACCGACAGCAACGATTCGCGGATCCTGAGCTGCGCCGCCAACCTCGCCGCCGAAGGCAAGCGAGTTACGTTGGTCAGCAAGGACATTCCGCTGCGCGTGAAGGCCGCGGCGGTGGGCCTGTCCGCCGACGAATACCACGCGCAGGACGTCGTGGCGTCCGGGTGGTCGGGTATGTACGAGATCGAGACCGCCACCGAGGATATCGACGCGCTGTTCGCCGACGGCGAGATCGACCTGGTCGAGGCGCGAGACCTGCCCTGCCACACCGGAATTCGGCTGCTGGGCGGAAGCTCGCATGCACTGGGCCGGGTCACCGCGGCGAAACGCGTGCAGCTGGTTCGCGGGGACCGTGAGGTGTTCGGGCTGCGCGGCCGTTCCGCCGAACAGCGCGTGGCGCTGGACCTGCTGCTGGACGAGTCGGTGGGTATCGTGTCGCTGGGCGGCAAGGCCGGGACCGGCAAGTCGGCGCTGGCGCTGTGCGCGGGCCTCGAGGCGGTGCTCGAACGGCGCACCCACCGCAAGGTGGTGGTCTTCCGTCCGCTGTACGCGGTCGGGGGCCAGGAGCTGGGCTACCTGCCCGGCAGCGAGAGCGAAAAGATGGGCCCGTGGGCCCAAGCCGTGTTCGACACGCTCGAGGGACTGGCCAGCCCGGCGGTGCTCGAGGAGGTGCTGTCCCGCGGCATGCTCGAGGTGCTGCCGCTGACCCACATCCGGGGCCGCTCGCTGCACGACTCGTTCGTCATCGTCGACGAGGCGCAGTCGCTGGAGCGCAACGTGCTGCTGACCGTGCTCTCGCGGTTGGGCACCGGATCGCGGGTGGTGCTCACCCACGACATCGCCCAGCGCGACAACCTGCGTGTCGGCCGCCACGACGGGGTCGCGGCGGTGATCGAGAAGCTCAAGGGCCACCCGCTGTTCGCCCACATCACGCTGCTGCGCAGCGAGCGCTCGCCGATCGCCGCGCTGGTCACCGAGATGCTCGAGGAGATCGCCGGGCCGCAGTGAGCGTGAACACCTGGCTTTCACTGTCACTTCAGGGCGGGAAATCCGCGTAAACGTCGCCTTGATGCAACACTGAAAACCCTGGTTACACGGTCAACGCGGCTGCTGCACACCCAACCCCCGGTAGGCTTTCTACGTGCCGAAACGACCCGACAGCCAGGCCTGGCGCTATTGGCGGACCGTGTTGGGCGTCGTGGCGGCCGCCGCGGTGCTGGTGATCGGCTCCCTCACCGGCCACGTGACGCGGGCCGACAACCTCAGCTGTTCGGTCGTCAAGTGCGTCGCGTTCACCTTCGATGACGGGCCAGGGCCATATACCGAGCGGCTGCTGCAGGTCCTGAAGGACGCCGACGCCAAGGCCACCTTCTTTCTGATCGGCAACAAGGTCGCCGCCAACCCGGCGGGAGCCAAGCGCGTCGCCGACGCCGGCATGGAGTTCGGCAACCACACCTGGGAACACCCCAACATGACCACGATCCCGCCGGAGGACATCGCGGGCCAGTTCTCCCGCAGCAACGACGCGATCACCGCCGCGACGGGCCGGGCCCCGTCGCTGTGGCGCCCCGCCGGCGGGCTGTCCAACGAATTGGTGCGCCAAACCGCGGGGAAGTTCGGGCTGGCCGAAATCCTTTGGGACGTCATCCCTTTCGACTGGATCAACGACTCCAACACGGCCGCGACGCGGTACATGCTGATGACGTACATCAAGCCAGGCTCGGTGGTGCTGTTCCATGACACCTACTCGAGCACCGTCGACCTGGTGTACCAGTTCATCCCGGTGCTCAAGGCCAACGGCTACCGCTTGGTGACGGTCAGCGAGTTGCTCGGGCCCCGGGCGCCGGGCAGCACCTACGGCGGGCGCGAAAACGGGCCACCGGCCAACCAATTGCACGACATTCCGCCCAGCGAGATCCCGGCCCTGCCCAACACGTCCTCACCCAAGCCGATGCCCAACTTCCCGATCACCGACATCCCGAACCAGAACTCGGGCGGCCCGACCAACGGCGCCTAGGAAGGTTCGGGCGCACCCGCGGCTACCTTTATAGGGTGATCAAGCCGAGCTGGCTTCGGGCTCCAGCGGCTGGGCAGCGAAAGTCCGCCCGCAGGTTGGCGATCCAGTACGCGATCGACCTCACGCTCGCCTACGTCGTCGCAGTCGTCGACGCCGCCGCGATCCTGATCCCGCTGCGGGGGCACACGTCGGCGGCGGCCGACGTCGACATCGCGGCAAAGAACACGGCCCTGGTGGTGGTGCTGATCGTGGTGGGCATCGTCGGCGTCGTGGTGGCCGGCGTCTGGAACCTGGCTCCCACGCTGCGTTGGTATGCCGCCGGGGACGAACCGACCGACGCGCAACGGGAAGCGGCGATGAGGATCCCCGGCCGCCAGTCGGTGATCCTCTTGCTGGCCTGGGGCGGCGCCGGGGTGATCTTCGCGGTGCTGAATCTGGCCGGCGGCGCGGAGGTGATGCTGCCCATCTCCCTCGGTGTGCTGCTGGGGGCGCCGGCGGCCGCGGGCATGGGAATGCTGTTCGCGCAGCGCACCCTGCGGCCCATCATGGGCGCCGCCACGCTCGGCCGCGAGCCGCGCCTGGTGGTGCCGAGCGTGTTCGCTCGGCTGGTGCTGCTGTGGTTCTTGTGCAGCGCGCTGCCGATCGGGGTGATCGCGACCCTCGTCGTTCTTCGCTCATACGGGTGGCTGATTCAGAAGTCGGCGTCGCTGGACGTGCCCGTGCTGGTGGTGTCGTTGGCGGCGGTGCTGCTCGGTTTGCCGACGATGATCCTGACGTCGCGGTCCATCTCCGATCCCCTCAGCGAGGTCGTCGACGCGATGGCGGAGGTGGAGCACGGCCGCATGGAAACCTACATCGGCGCCTACGAGCGCTCCCAGATCGGGCGGTTGCAAACGGGATTCAACCGAATGGTCGCCGGGCTCGCCGAGCGGGACCGGCTGCGGGACCTGTTCGGGCGCCACGTCGGAGCCGACGTCGCGCAGCGCGCCATTCAAGAGGGCGCGTCGCTGTCCGGCGATGTGGTCGAGGCCGGGGTCCTCTTCATCGACCTGGTCGGCTCGACGCAACTCGCCGAAAGCCGCCCGCCGCAAGAGGTCGCCGCGGTGCTCAACGACTTCTTCCGGATCGTGGTCGACGCCGTCGACGAGCACAACGGGCTGATCAACAAGTTCGCCGGCGACGCCGCGCTGGCCGTCTTCGGCGCCCCGTTGCGAACGGCGCAACCGGCGTCGGCGGCGCTGGCGACGGCGCGCGCGTTGGCCACCCAGCTGCGCCGGCTGCCGGTCGTCGATTTCGGCATCGGCATCTCGGCCGGCCGGGTGTTCGCCGGCAACGTCGGCGCCGAAAACCGTTACGAATACACGGTAATCGGCGATGCGGTCAATGAGGCCGCGCGGCTGGCCGACCTCGCCAAAACCGCCGAACGGCGAATCCTGTGTTCGGCGGCGGCCATCGAGCGGGCCGATGACGCCGAGCGCGCGCACTGGGCCGAGTGTTATTCCACCGTGCTACGCGGGCGCTCGGAGGCCACCCACGTGTCCGCGCCGGCGGGCCCCGCTACTTCTTGACCTTCAGCGCGGCGATGACCCCGTTCATCACGCCCGCCGAACCCGCATCGCCGATCGGCGTCGCGCCCATGAAGACGGTGACCGGCTTGGTGTCCACCGCGATGATGACCACCGAGTCGCCCTTGACGTTGCGCGCGGGGTCGGCGATCGTGATGTCCGCGTCGACCCGGGCGGCCTTGACGCCGTCGACCGTGATCGACGACTTCTTCAGCGGCCCGAGCGTCGGCGTCGCGTTCGCGTATCCCGGCCCGTTGGCCACGCAATCCATCAACTTCGCCGCCTGCGCGGCGACGTCCATGCTGCTGACGAAGTTGGTGACGGCGACCTCGGCCTGCATCATCCACTGATTGGCGCCGGGGACCTCCTGCCCGACGCCGACGGCGCCGATCAGGTTCGGGCTCTGGTCGTCCGAGAACCCCATCCAGCCCGGCGCCGCGTTGGCCGGGAAGGACAGCTTGCCCGCGCTGATCGTGTCGCCCGAGGGCTTGTCGCCGCCGGACACGTTGGGCGTGCAGCCGGTCGCCGTCTGCTGGGCGCTGTTGGGCGACGACGGCGCGCTCGTCGAGGAGGGGACCGACGGGTTGGTCGAGGGGCCCGCCGCGTAGGGGCCACCCGGCGCCGGGTACGGGTACCCGCCGCCCGGTGGCGGGCCACCCGGTGGCGGGCCGGCCGGTGGCGGGCCGGCCGGCGGCGGGCCACCCTGCGGCGGGCCGCCCCAATATGGGCCCTGCCCATAGGGATTCGCGCCGTAGGGATCCTGGCCGTAGGGGCTGCCGGGGGGACCGCCGGGGGGGTTTGTCATCGCCGAACCGCTCTCATCTAGTCCTCCGGCTTCACTTTGGCCATCGCCAACACGTCGAGGCGGCGGTCCAGCTCTTCCAGCGACAGCTTGTCACCGATCAGACCGCGATCGATGACGGTCTGCCGAATTGTCTTGCGCTCCTTGAGAGCCTGTTTGGCCACCGCGGCGGCCTCCTCGTAACCGATGGCCGAGTTCAGCGGCGTCACGATCGACGGCGACGATTCGGCAAGCTCGCGCAGGTGATCGACGTTCGCCTTGAGCCCGACGATGCAGCGCTCCGCGAACAGCCGCGAAACGTTGGACAGCAGCTTGAAGGACTCCAGGATGTTGCGGGCCATCATCGGGATGTAGACGTTGAGCTCGAAGGCGCCGGACAACCCGCCGACGGCGACCGCCGCGTCGTTGCCGATCACCTGCGCGGCGACCTGCGTAACCGCCTCCGGCAGAACGGGATTCACCTTGCCCGGCATGATCGAGCTGCCCGGCTGCAGGTCCGGCAGCTGGATCTCGGCCAGGCCGGTCAGCGGGCCCGATCCCATCCAGCGGACGTCGTTGGCAATCTTGGTCAACGACACCGCGACGGTGCGCAGCGCGCCCGAGGCCTCGACCAGCCCGTCGCGGGCGGCCTGGGCCTCGAAAGAGTTGACCGCCGGCCGCAATTCGCTCAGGCCGGTGGACGCCACCAGCGTCTCGACCACCTTGACGCCGAAGCCGTCGGGTGCGTTCAGGCCCGTGCCGACCGCGGTGCCCCCGATCGCCAGTTCACCCAGCCGCGGCAGCGTGGCCCGGACCCGCTCGATCCCGGCCTCGATCTGGCGGGCGTAGCCGCTGAACTCCTGGCCCAGCGTCACCGGGACGGCGTCCATCAGGTGGGTGCGCCCGGACTTGACCACCGTCTGCCACTCGCGCGCCTTGCTCGCCAGCGCGTCGTGCAGCACCTCGAGGGCGGGGATCAGGTGACGCACCGCGGCCTCGGTCGCCGCGATGTGGGTGGCGGTCGGGAAGGTGTCGTTGGACGACTGCGACATATTGACGTCGTCGTTGGGGTGCACCGTCACCCCGTTGGCGGCGGCGATGCTGGCGATCACCTCGTTGGTGTTCATGTTCGAGCTTGTGCCCGAACCGGTTTGGAAGACGTCGATGGGGAACTGGTCGTCGTGGCGGCCGTCGGCGATCTCGGCCGCCGCGGCGATGATCGCGTCGGCCTTCTCCGGCGCCAACAGCCCGAGGTCCTTGTTCACCTGCGCACAGGCGCCCTTCAGCAGGCCCAGCGCCCGGATCTGGGTGCGCTCCAGACCGCGGCCCGAGATCGGGAAGTTCTCGACGGCGCGCTGAGTTTGCGCGCGCCACAGGGCTTTTGCCGGCACCCGAACCTCGCCCATGGTGTCGTGCTCGATGCGGTACTCGGCGCCGTCGGCTTCCTCAGTGGCCATAGATCGGTCTCCTGGTTTCGTTTCGGGTCGGGTTGTCAGGGCAGGGGATAGGCGGCAGAGCTGTCGCCGGTGAAGTCGATCGCGGAGTACTCGTTGAGCTTGGATAGCCGGTGATAGGCCTCGATCAGGCGCACCGTGCCCGACTTCGAGCGCATCACGATCGACTGGGTGGTGCAGCCGCCGGGGTAGTACCGCACGCCCTTGAGCAGGTCGCCCTCGGTCACCCCGGTCGCGCAGAAGAAGACGTTCTCGCCGGACACCAGGTCCTCGGTGGTCAATATCTGGTCCAGGTCGTAGCCGGCGTCCAGCGCCTTGCGGCGCTCGGCCTCGTCTTTGGGGGCCAGTTGTGCCTGGATGGCGCCGCCCATGCAGCGGATGGCCGCCGCGGCGATGATGCCCTCCGGTGTGCCGCCGATGCCGGCCAGCATGTCGGTGCCCGACTCCGGCCGGCACGCGGAGATGGCGCCGGCGACGTCGCCGTCGGTGATCAGCCGGATCCGGGCCCCGGTGGCCCGGACATCTTCGATCAGTTGCGCGTGCCGCGGCCGGTCCAGGATGCACACCGTCATGTCGCGCACCGACAGGGCCTTGACCTTGGCGACGGCCTTGATGTTCTCGGCGATCGGCGCGGTGATGTCGAGCACGTTGGCGGCCTCGGGCCCGACGGCGATCTTGTTCATGTAGAACACCGCCGACGGGTCGAACATCGCGCCGCGGTCGGCCACCGCCAGCACGGAGATGGCGTTGGGCATGCCCTTGCTCATCAACGTGGTGCCGTCCACCGGGTCGACGGCGAAGTCGCACTCCGGCCCGTCCCCGTTGCCGACCTCCTCGCCGTTGTAGAGCATCGGCGCCTGGTCCTTCTCGCCCTCGCCGATCACCACCACGCCGCGCATCGACACGGTGTTGACCAGCTCGCGGATGGCGTCGACGGCCGCACCGTCGCCGCCCTCCTTGTCGCCGCGGCCCACCCACCGACCGGCCGCCATGGCACCGGCCTCGGTTACCCGGACCAGCTCCATCGCCAGGTTGCGGTCGGGGGCTTCGCGGCGTTGGGGGCGATCGCTCATGGTTGCCGATTGTCCCAGAAGCGGATCGGTCTGCGGGAACTGGGATACTCGGGCTTATGACCGACGAGCCGCAGCCGAACGCCGAGCTAGGCGAGCCGGCGCCGGCGCCCAAACCGGCAAAGCCCCGGTTGCTTCAGGACGGTCGCGACATGTTCTGGTCGCTGATGCCGCTGGTGATCGGCTGCATCCTGCTGGCCGGCCTGGTCGGGATGTGCTCGTTTCAGCCGGTCGGGACGAACAAGGGCGCGATCCCGTCCTACGACGCGGCGGCCGCCTTGCGGGCGGACGCCCAGGCGCTGGGCTTTCCGATTCGGCTGCCCCAGTTGCCCGCCGGGTGGCACCCCAACTCGGGCGGTCGCGGGGGCATCGACAACGGCCGGACCGACCCCTCGACGGGTCAGCGGTTGCACGCGGCCACCTCGACCGTGGGCTACATCAGCCCGACGGGCATGTACCTGGGCCTGATCCAGAGCAATGCCGACGAGGACAAGCTCGTCGGGTCTGTCCATGCCTCGGCATATCCGACCGGTGCGGTCGATGTCGACGGGGTCAACTGGGTCGTCTATCACGGCAGCGCGCAGGGCGCGCAAGCAGAGGGGGCCACCGAGCCGGTGTGGACCACCCGGTTGACCGGGCCGGCCGGCGCCACTCAGATTGCGATAACCGGTGCCGGTAGTCCCGAAGAATTTCGTACGCTGGCCTCGGCCACGCAGACAGCGTCGCCGTTACCCGCCCGCTGAGAGAAGGCACCGCGTGACCGCACCCCAAGCAGACCTGTCCGGATGGTCCGTGGCACCGTTCACCGGCGGGGGCTACACCCACGACGTCTACCGCAAGGGCACCGGCCCCGGCGTGGTGTTGATTCCCGAGATACCCGGCATCCATCCCGCGGTGCTGGGCCTGGGTAATCACCTGGTGGACAACGGCTTCACCGTCGCCATGCCGTCGCTGTTCGGTGAGCCGGGCAAGCCCAAGACTATCGGCTACATCGTCGGCACCATCACGCGAGCGTGTGTCGCAAAGGAATTCGCGGCGTTCGCCACCAACAAGGAGCGGCCGGTGTCGTTGTTCCTGCGCGCGCTGGCCCGCGACCTCAACGCGTCGACGCCGGGCAAGGGCGTCGGCGTCATCGGCCAGTGCTTCACCGGTGGCTTCGCGTTGGCCGCCGCCGTCGACGACAGCGTTTTGGCGCCGGTGCTTTCCCAGCCGTCGGTGCCGATGCCGTTGGGCCGCAAGCGACGCGCCGACACGGGCTTGAGCGAGTCCGAGATGACCACCGTGGCCGATCGCTGCGCCAACGACGGGCTGTGTGCTCTTGCCCTGCGCTTCAGCGAGGACCCCGTGGTGCCGCGGGAACGGTTCGCGGCGCTCAAGGCGCGGCTCGGTGACGCGTTCGAGGTCATCGAGATCGACTCGCGCCCAGGCAACGAGGGTGGCTTCGGCAAGATGGCGCACTCGGTGCTGACCGACGAGGTTCGCGATGTTGACGGTCAACCCGCTTACGAAGCGCGCAAACGGGTAGTCGAATTCCTAACCGAGCGGCTGAGTTAGGGAAGTTCGAGATCCATGGCGACCGACGACCGCGTGGTCGAAACCACCCATGGCCCGGTCCGGGGCGCCGACGACGGCGACGTCAGGACTTGGAAGGGCATCCGGTACGCCGCGCCGCCCGTCGGCGACCTGCGGTTCCGGCGCCCGGAGCCGCCGAAGCGGTGGGCGCAGGTCGCCGACGCCACGTTCTACGGCCCGGCCTGCCCGCAACCCACCTTCCCCAACATGCCCCTGGAACTCGGTGCGCCGCAGGGGGAAGACTGCCTGAGCCTGAACGTGTTCGCCCCGGCGGGCACCGCGCCCGGCGACGCCAAAGCGGTGCTGGTGTGGCTGCACGGCGGCGCCTACGTGCTCGGATCGGCCAGCCAGCCGCTCTACGAGGGCCACCGGTTGGTCAGTGGCGGTGACGTCGTGGTGGTGTCGGTCAACTATCGGCTCGGGGCGCTGGGCTTTCTCGACCTGTCGTCGTTCAACACCCCGCGGCGCCGCTTCGACTCGAACATCGGGCTGCACGACGTGCTGGCCGCGTTGCGCTGGGTGCGGGACAACATCGCGGCGTTCGGCGGTGATCCCCAACGGGTCACGCTGTTCGGCGAATCCGCCGGTGCGGGCATCGTCACGACACTGCTGGCGGCGCCGGCCGCCGAGGGGCTGTTCGCGGGTGCGATCGCCCAGAGTTCACCGGCCACATCGGTGTACGACCGCGAGCGGGCCGAGCGCGTCGCCGCGAGCTTCCTCGACAAGCTGCGAATCGGCCCGGACACGTTGCCAGACGCGCCGATCGCGGCGATCCTGACCGCGTCGCAGCAGGTGTTCGACGAAGTGCCCGTGCGCAATCCCGGCACACTCGCGTTCGTCCCGATCGTCGACGGCGAGCTGCTGCACGACTATCCGGTCAAGCTGGCGCAGGAGGGTCGCTTGCACCCGGTGCCGCTGATCATCGGCACCAACAAGCATGAGGCGGCGCTGTTCCGGCTGATGCGCTCGCCGCTGATGCCGATCACCCCGCGCGCGATCACATCGATGTTCACCCAGATCGCCGCCGAACAACCCGACCTGCAATTGCCCACCCAGGAGCAGATCGTGTCCGCCTACTCCGGATTGCGGCGCAAGGCAAGGTCTTTGAGCATCGCCACCGACGTCGGCTTCCGGATGCCGTCGGTGTGGCTGGCCGAAGGGCACTCCCACGTGGCCCCGGTGTATCTGTACCGGTTCGACTACTCGACCCCGTTGCTGAAACTGCTGCTGGTCAACGCCGCCCACGCCACCGAATTGCCTTACGTCTGGGGCAATCTCGGGGCGCCGAAGGACCCGACCCTGAAGCTGGGCGGCGCCAAGACCGCCAAGGCGGTCTCGAAACGTGTCCGCACCAGGTGGGTCAACTTCGCCACCCACGGCAAACCCGAGGGTCCGTCCGGCGAGCCGGACTGGACGCCCTACCAGGAGGCCGATCGCGCGTGCCTGCTCATCGACAAGCGCGACGCGGTCGTCAACGATGTCGACGCCCCCATCCGGGCCGCCTGGGGCGCCCAGATGGTGAGCTTTCGCTAGTACCACCAAGCGGAATCGCTCATTCACTAACTCCAGCTCAGGATCGCTTGGTGCCCATGGTTAGATTGGGCAAGTTTTTTCCAAAACCGGGGTTCACATTTGCAGGCGGGTGGCGATGTCAGGGGTGGGTGAGCACTCGATGCCGGAGGATTTCCGCGAACGAGTGCTCGCCGCCGCCTATGACGAACTAACTCGTTGGGGCATAGACCGTTTCCGCATTCTGTCGCTGGCTGACCGGCACCGGCTCGACCCAGCGGCGATTCGCCAAGAGTGGGGCGACGAAGACAGCCTCATGCTCGAAGTTTTCTTGGCGTGGCCGAGCAAAGAAGTCACGGCGCCGGATACGGGTTCGCTCCGTACCGACCTGTTTGCTCTGGCGGCCGGGATGACCTACTACGTCAATTCAGAGATTGGGCGCCGTTTACAGATCACGCACATAATCGACAACCCGGACTTGCCAAGCGCCCGAATTCGCAGGGAAATTTGGCGAGCTCGCGCGGGCACCCATCGCGTCGTGGTCGACCGCGCACGAGAGCGTGGCGAACTTCGAGACGGTGTCGACGCGCTGACGGTGCTGGAATTGCTGTTCGCACCGATCAACATGCGCGCGCTATTCACCGGCGAGCCGGTCGACGACGAATACTGCCGAATCATCTCTGAGTTGGTCTGGCGCGCCATCGCACGGTGAAGCCGGTCATGATGCGAGCGAACTTGTCTGGCTACTTCGTCCGGGCGGCTGCGGCCTGACTCTTCATCTGGCCGAACAAGTCCACGTAATAGGGCAGGCACTCGGACATGGCCTTGTCGGTGGTGAACAACGGCTCGTATCCGAGGTCGCGCCGCGCCTTGTCGATGGAGAAGTAGTTGTCCAGGTACAACCGCTCGATGGCCAGCGGCTCCAGCAGCGGCGCCGGTATCCCGAACCGGAAATGCAGGCGCTGCCAACCGCTCATCGCCGCGCGGACCATCGGGCCGTTCACGCGCACCCGCGGCCAGTTGACGCCGCAGGCCTCCACCACCGGCCGGGCGAACTCGAACATGTTGATCGGGTCGGCGTCGTTGATGAAGTACGCCTGGCCGGGCGCCGTGCCGCCGGGAACCAGATGCTGGGCGGCCAGGATGAAACCGTGAATCAGGTTGTGCACGTAGGAGTTATCGAGCCGGGCGGACTTGCGGCCGATCAGCACCTTGACGTGCCCGGCGATCACGCTTTCGAACAACCTGCGAAACATCGTCTGATCGCCGCGGCCCCAGATGCCGCTGGGCCGGATCGCGCACGTCAGCATGTCCCCAACACCGTTCTGGCTAAGTACAAATCGCTCGGCGACCACCTTCGTCTCGGTGTAGAGGTCGTTGAACCTGCTGGTATAGGGCAGCGTCTCGTCGCCGCCGGCGATGTTCTGCCCACCCATCACCACGCTGTTGGACGAGGTGTAGACGAACCGCTTCACCCCGGCCCGCTGCCCGGCGTGCACGAGGTTCTCCGTCCCGCCGACGTTGACGGCGAAGCTGCGTTGACGGTATTCCTCGGTGACCGACGCGCCGCCCATCAGCTCGATGAGCGCGGCGGTGTGAAACACCGTGTCGATGCCGTCGACCGCCGCGGCGCAGACGCCCGCGTCGGTGATGTCGCCCTGCAGGACCTCCAGCTGTGGATGCGCCGGCAGCGGCGAGGGGGCGCGGTCGAACGAACGCACCTGGTATCCGCGGTCGAGCAGGGTGGTCACCAGGTTCGCGCCGACGAACCCCGAGCCGCCGGTGACCAGGACGCGCCCGAGTTCGGTTGTCAGTGATGGATCACCCATGCCAGCAAGCTTAACTGAAACGTGTTCCAATCTTGTACCGAAGTTCGCCGGCCGATTGAGCGGCCGGCCGGCGCTCAGCCCTCGTCGGCCTCGCCGGCAGCCAGCGCATCCTCGACCCGCTTGCGGGCCCCAGCTAAGTGTTCTTCGCAGCGTTTGGCCAGCTGTTCGCCTCTTTCCCAGAGCTGCAGCGACGCGTCCAGGTCCAGGCCGCCCTGTTCCAGCAGCCGCACCACTTCGATCAGCTCGTCGCGGCACGCTTCATAGCCAAGCTGACTAATGGGCGTAATTGGCCTACCCGATTCTTCGTCATTGGCCGCCATCGGACACCCCCTCGCTGACGGCCGCCACGGCGCCATCGGCGACCCGCACCCGAAGCCGCGTGCCCGAAGGCGCGTCGCCGACCGAACGCAGCACCGCGGCGGACCCCGCGTCGGGAAGTGTCTGCACGACGGCGTAGCCGCGGGCCAGGGTGGCCGCGGGGCCCAGCGTGGCCAGCCGCGCGCGGAGGTGACCGACGCGGTCGGTCTCCGCGGCGACCAGCCGCCGGATGTCGCGGCGCACCGCCGTGCGGGCGCGGTGGATCTCGTCGGCGCGGGCGGTCAGCGCCGTCAGCGGCTCGGCCAGGACCGGGCGGCTGCGCAGCTGGGTCAGTGCGCGCTGTTCGCGGGACACCCAATTGCGCAGGGCCTGCGCGCTGCGCCGGCGCAAATCGTCGACCAGCCGCTGCTCGGCAGCGGTGTCGGGCACCACCTTTTTGGCGGCGTCGGTGGGGGTTGCGGCGCGCAGGTCGGCGACCAGATCGCACAGCGGGTTGTCGGGCTCGTGCCCGATCGCGCTGATCACCGGGGTGCGGCAGGCCGCGATCGCCCGGCACAGGGTCTCGTCGGAGAACGGCAGCAGGTCCTCGACGCTGCCCCCGCCGCGGGCCAGCACGATCACGTCGACGTCGTGGTCGCGGTCGAGTTCCTGCAGGGCCTCGACGATCTGCGCGACCGCGTTGGGCCCCTGAACGGCGGTGTTGCGCACCGCGAAACGCACCCCGGGCCAGCGGGCGCCGGCCACGGTCGTCACGTCGTGTTCGGCGGCGCTCGCGCGGCCGGTGATCAGCCCGATCATGTTGGGCAGGAAGGGGATTGGTCGCTTCAGCCGGGGGTCGAAGAGCCCTTCGGCGTCGAGCAGCCGGCGCAGCCGGTCGATGCGCGCCAAGAGCTCGCCGATGCCCACCGCGCGAATCTCGCTGAGCCGCAACGAGAATGTGCCGCGGCCGGTGTAGAACGACGGCTTGCCGCAGACCACCACCTGGGTGCCCTCGGCGAGTTTCACCGGCGCGTTTGCCACCAGGTCACGCGAACACGTCACGGTCAGCGACATGTCGGCGGCCGGGTCGCGCAGCACCATGAACACCGTCTTGGAGTCGGGGCGCATCGTGATCTGGGCCAGCTGGCCCTCGACCCAGACGATGCCCAGCTTGTCGATCCAGCCGGCGACGCGCACCGCCACCGCGCGCACCGGAAAGGGGTTCTCGGCGGAGTTGGGCTCGGGATTGGCCGCTCGGGTCACTTCGCGTTCGCGCGGGTGATCCTGTTGGCGAGGAGCGTCTGGAACGGCGCCCGCGCCTTGGTGGCCTGTTCGTAGGCCAGCAGGGCCTCGAGCTCGTCGACGCTCAGCGACTGCAGCCGCGCGCGCAGCTGGGCCAGCGTCAGCGTCGGGTAGTCGAGTTCGGCCGCCACCGCCGGCTGCGCGACGGTCGGCTTGGCCGCCGGCTTCTTCGATTGCTTCGCCGGTTTGACGAGCGCGCTGGCGTCCTCGTGCGCGTCGGCCACCGAGTACAGCGCGAACCGCCCCTCGGCGCGCCGCTCGGTTTCGTCACCGTCCGCCGCTGGGACCCCGTCGTCTTCGGGCAGGTCTTCGTCGAAGGTCGCCCACTCCGGCTTCTCGTCCTTGGGCGGAAAGATCGACTCCAGGGTGCTGTCGCCCTTGATCACCAGCTCGGCGAGGTTCTGCTGAAATCGCATCACAATGTGCGCCGCCGTGCTGGCCAGCGTCATGGGGTACATCAGGATGGTTTTCGGCAGCTTCATGGTCTCCTCGACAGCGACTGTCGCCGCGCCGACTATCAGCCGAACTCCGTACGGTGCAGTGGCCATGGGTCCAAGACTGCCTCAACCGGCGGATAAGTCCAAGCCGACCGCCGGCCGGTACCCTGAATGTCATGCCGCCGACTGTTGACATGGGAATTCCCGGCTCTGTGGGACCAGCCAGCTCGGTAGCCAACGACCCGACCCGCAAGAGGGTGCTCCTGGCGGAGCCGCGTGGCTACTGCGCGGGGGTGGACCGGGCCGTCGAGACGGTCGAGCGCGCCCTGGAGAAGCACGGCGCCCCCGTCTACGTGCGCCACGAGATCGTGCACAACCGGCACGTCGTCGACACGCTGAAGAAGGCCGGCGCCGTTTTCGTGCAGGAGACCGACGAGGTGCCCGAGGGCGCCATCGTGGTGTTCTCCGCGCACGGCGTCGCGCCGACCGTCTACGCCGCGGCCGCCGAACGCAACCTGCAGACCATCGATGCCACCTGCCCGCTGGTGACGAAGGTGCACAACGAGGCCAGGCGCTTCGCCCGGGACGACTACGACATCCTGCTCATCGGCCACCAGGGGCACGAGGAGGTCATCGGGACCGCCGGTGAGGCGCCCGAGCACGTGCAGCTGGTCGACGGCGTGGCCGCGGTGGACGACGTGACGGTGCGCGACGAGAACAAGGTGGTCTGGCTCTCGCAGACCACGCTGTCGGTCGACGAGACGATGGAGATCGTCGAGCGGCTGCGCCAACGCTTCCCGAAGCTGCAGGACCCGCCCAGCGACGACATCTGCTACGCGACCCAAAACCGCCAGGTCGCGGTCAAGGCGATGGCGCCCGAATGCGAGCTGGTCATCGTCGTCGGGTCGCGTAACTCGTCGAACTCGGTGCGGCTGGTCGAGGTGGCGCTGGGCGGCGGCACCGCGGCCGCGCACCTGGTCGACTGCGCCGACGACATCGACCCGGCGTGGTTGGAGGGCGTGACGACGGTGGGCGTCACCTCGGGGGCGTCGGTGCCGGAGGTGCTGGTGCGCGGTGTGCTCGAGCGGCTCGCCGACTGCGGGTTCGACGTGGTGCAGCCGGTGACGACGGCCCAGGAGACCCTGGTGTTCGCGCTGCCCCGCGAGATCCGGTCGTCGCGCTAGCTAGCCCTCGTACTCCCAGGATTCAGCCGGGAAGCCGCGCGGCGCGCGGTAACCACCCCGGCGCTCGGCTCGCGGATCCCTGGGCTCGCTCAACGGGGCTTCCCCGCGGTAGCGCACCCGCGAAATCGGGTGGTGGGTCGAGTTGCCATTGCCGCTCGGGGCGGGGCGACGGCGCCGGGGCTCATATGACTCGTACCGGTCATAGCGCTCGGGCGCGCTGGGCGGCTCGTACGGCTCGTAGCCGTCGAAGCGGCTGCTCCGAGGCGCCGGCCGTTCGTAGGGATCGCGGCGGGCGCGCGGCTCGCGGCGCGTTTCGCGCGGGTCGGGATCGCCCGGCGGACGTTGGCGGCGCCGTGGCCGCGGCGGGGGTTCGGCGGGGTCGAAGTCGCGGGGCGGCGCCGGGCGCCGGCGTCGCGGCCGCTCGGTTGCGGGTTCGCCTTCGTCGTGAACCGGCGGTCGCGCTCGGCGGGAGTGGCTTCGGCTCGAACGTGTGGCGGACCGCTCGCCCCTCGCCGCCCGGCCGTCCCTCGAGGACCGGCTGGCGGTCCGGGTTCGTTTGGCGCGGGCGGCCGGTGCTTGCTCGTCATCGTCCTCGCGGGGCCCGAGGCCAAGGAGCGAATTCAGTTTCGCCCCAATGCCATTGCCGGCGGAACGGGGTTCCTCTGACGTCTCGTCCGTGGAGTGGGTCGCGACGCGTGGCTTCCCGAAATACCAGCGCAGCAGGCCGATCAGCAGCACGCCGCCCGCGGTCCCCAGCATCAGCGGGAAGCGTTCGATGAGCGGATACCCGCAGTTGATCAGGAGATCCTTGAGGTTGCCGAGCTTGCGTCCGTGGAACATCCAGTAGGCGCCGGGGACCGCGCAGAAAAGAATCAGCGGTGGCTGAATGATCGCGGTGAACACGCCCTCCTGTCGCACGGCCAGTACCGCGGCCAGGCAACCGGCTATATAGAAGCCCGCGAAGACGTGCGTCAGGTCCTTGTGGCCCATCCCGGCGTCGATGCCGTAACCGATGGCGGTCGCGGACACCGCGATGAGCAGGGCCGCCCACCACGGCACACCTGGAATCCTGGGGTGAATCGAGCGGTGGTTGGCCTCAACCGCCGATCTTTCCCGCTGCGCTGACACATGTAGACCGTACCGGGAATGAGCCGAAACGCCCGTAAAGACCTTGTTAGCGACGGTTGGCGTGCCACCGAAAAAACAAAGCCGCACGCACGAACGAACCGGCGCGGTCGGCCCCTTAGACTTGGTTCCCCGTGAGCCTCAGCCTTGGAATCGTCGGCCTGCCCAACGTCGGCAAGTCGACGCTGTTCAACGCGCTGACCCGCAATAATGTGGTGGCGGCGAACTATCCGTTCGCGACGATCGAACCCAACGAGGGCGTGGTTTCGCTGCCGGATCCGCGGCTGGCCAAGCTGGCGGAGCTTTTCTCCTCCGAGCGCATCGTTGCGGCGCCGGTCACATTCGTCGACATCGCCGGGCTGGTCAAGGGCGCGTCGGAGGGGGCGGGGCTGGGCAACAAGTTCCTGGCCCACATCCGCGAATGCGACGCCATCTGCCAGGTGGTGCGGGTGTTCTCCGACGACGACGTGACCCACGTCGCGGGTGAGGTGGATCCCAAGTCCGACATCGAGGTCGTCGAGACGGAGTTGATCCTGGCCGACCTGCAGACGCTCGAGCGCGCGCTGCCGCGGCTGGAGAAGGAGGCGCGCACCAACAAGGAGCGCAAGCCCGTCTACGACGCCGCCGTCGCCGCGCAGGCGGTGCTGGACTCCGGCAAGACCCTGTTCGCCGCCGGGAGTGACGTCTCGTTGCTGCGCGAACTGAACCTGCTGACCATCAAGCCGTTCTTGTACGTCTTCAACGCCGACGAGGCGGTGCTGACCGACGCCGCGCGGGTCGCGCAGTTGCGCGAGCTCGTCGCGCCGGCCGACGCCGTATTCCTCGACGCCGCAATCGAATCCGAGCTGGTCGAGCTCGACGACGAGTCGGCCGCCGAACTGCTGGAGTCGATCGGGCAGACCGAGCGCGGACTCGACGCGTTGGCCCGGGCGGGTTTTCACACGCTCAAGCTGCAGACGTTCCTGACGGCGGGGCCGAAAGAGGCGCGGGCGTGGGTGATTCATCAAGGCGACACCGCACCCAAGGCGGCCGGGGTGATTCACACCGACTTCGAGAAGGGCTTCATCAAGGCCGAGATCGTGTCGTATGACGACCTGATCGCCGCGGGGTCCATGGCGGCGGCCAAGGCGGCCGGCAAGGTCCGCATGGAGGGCAAGGACTACGTCATGGCCGACGGCGACGTGGTTGAGTTCCGGTTCAACGTCTAGCTGGGGCCAGAAGGGGACGGGCACACAGCCATGTCAATCCATGTGAACGTGGACAACTTCGTCCGTGCGGAGACCCACCGGATGTTTCGCGACATCCAGGCTTCCGCCGGGAGCATCGGGACCTTTCGGCACAACCGCACACCGGCCCGCATCGACGAACAGACTGTCATCAGGCTCAACCGAGACACGTTGTACAGCTTCGCGATCGTCGATCTGGCCGAACCGGCCCGGCTCACCCTGCCCGACGCCGACGGTCGCTACGTCTCGGCGATGATCGTCAACGAGGACCACTTCGTGAACGACGTCCTGCATGACCCATGCGACTACCCGCTCACCAGCGATCGGTACGAATCTCGCTATGTGCTTGTCGGGGTTCGGATTTTGGTCGACCCCACTGACAACGCCGACGTGGCCGCCGTCGGGGCGATCCAGGACCGCCTCGCGATCGACGCCGGCTCGTCGGAGGCGTTTGTCATGCCGGACTACGATCTCGAAAGCCTCGACGCGACGAGGGCCGCGCTGCTTGCGCTGGCCGGCGGCCTCGACAACTTCGAGCGGACGTTCGGTAAGCGGAGCGAGGTCGACCCGGTTCGTCATCTGATCGGCTGCGCCGCGGGGTGGGGCGGGCTACCGACTTCGGAAGCGGTCTACATCGGTGTTGCTCCGGACGTTCCGCCCGGCGATTACGAGTTGGTGTTCGACGATGTTCCCGTCGATGCCTTCTGGTCGGTGTCGGTGTACAACCGGCGGGGATTCTTCGAGCCGAACCCGAAAGACCTGTACACGGTCAACAGCGTCACCGGACAGCGCGGCGACGATGGCTCGATCGTCGTGCGTTTCGTAGCGTCCGCAGACAGCGACAGCCCGCCAAACGCGATCGTCACGCCGGAGGGCTGGAACTACCTCATCCGCCTCTACCGGCCGCACGCAGAGATTCTCGACGGGCGTTGGTCGCCGCCGGCGCTCACGCCGTGCGGTGGGCGCTGACCGAAAAGGGGACGACATGAGCAGGGTTCCGAGCCGCCAGGCTCGTTTGGCGCACGCCGCCAAACACGCTGACTTGTGGAATCAGGGCAAGAAGGACGAGTGGGTGGCGTCGTGGCGCACGATCTGCCCCGGTGACGTCCGCATGTTCGACCCCGTCGGCACCGAGGAGAAGCACGGTTTCGCCGCCGCGACGTCGGAGGCGTTCGACATGTTCCAGTCGATCCTGAAGATCAAGATGATCACGGTGCAGGTCAACGGGAACGAGATGGCGTGGGTGTGCGAGAACCACTTCGGTACCGCGCCGAACGTCCAAATGGCTTACAGCATCGAGACGTTCGCCTGGGACGACGACGGCAACCTGCTCATCAAGACTTACTATCCGATGCCGGAATCCGTTGGCGCCGAAGCGGACCCGTACGCCCATCTGCTCGAAGAGCGGCAGTAGCTACGCGATGGCGGGCGGAAGCACGCTTGGCTCCCCCGACTGACTACTCGACTTGGTCAAGGTAAAGCGATGCGCAATGGGTTGGCTGCTGTGGTCGGTATATCCGCAAGCCGCCTCGGTGCGGACGACCACCATCGTGCCAGTACCCGCAATGGGGTCCCAGTTCCATTCTTCGGTGCCCCGATGTGTCGTCCCGTCATTGCAGCGCCACGCCGCGGGATTCGGCGGAAGGGCCAGATGCCAGTGATCAGCGTAGAACTGGGCCTGGCCGGTGGTGTTGGAGAAAGTGACTTGGGTGCAGCCAATACCGCACGACGTGGCCTTGAATGTCAGATCCTGCATACTTCCGTCGACGAAATGGACGGTGTACATCCCATTCACCACCTCGTCGGCGGCCATCACCGGCTCAGCCGATGCCGGTGCCGCGACCGGAATAGCCATCGCGGCCAGCGCGATGGTCGCCAGGGGTATCTTCCGCATCGGCGTTCCTAACTGGTAGCCCTCCGGCAGCACGATACGACCAAGTCACCGGAAAATACAGGCCCTGAATGGGTTTGCCGCGATGAGCGTTCGCATGAGCCAAGGCGGCGTCCGTCTTCCTGGTGCTTCGCACTTGGCGTTTCGGGTACTACTTTTCGTAGTAAGCGGTCCGGAGGAGGCATGATGCGGTGGCGCGGTGTCTGTCACGTCGAGTTTGCGGTTCTGGACTACGACGAGTCCATCGCCTTCTATGACGCGTTGTTCGGCTGGCTCGGATACAGCAGCTTCTCGTCCTTGAACATGGAATACCAGTCGACTTACTACATGGCGCGTCATCTCAGCCCGCACAGCTACATCGGCATTCAGCCCGCCCGTACCGGAAACAAGTTGACGCAGCGCGACCAGGCGGTCGGCATCAATCAGGTCGCTCTATGGGCCCGGAGCAGGGGGGAAGTCGACCGTGTCCACCGTGAGTTCTTGATCGCGAACGATATTCCCGTCACCGACGCCCCGAAGGAGTACCCGCAGTACTGGCCCGGTTACTACGCCGTTTTCTTTGACGATCCGATCAACGGGATTCACTGGGAGCTGGCCTGGATCCCGAAAGTTCCTACTCCACGCCAACTTTGGTCGTTTTATCGTGCTATTCGTGCTTTTGCCGCAAGTCGTCCGGACCTAGCCAACACGGTGCCCGGAGTCGCAAGGCAGGCGAGCAGAACGCTGCCTACCCGGTGACCCCGGGCTTCGACAATTACGTCGGTGGCCGCGCGGCGTTAAGGTGAGTCGTGGTCGTTGACGGCGGCACCGACGCGCGGGACGAGCTCGGGCGGCGCGCCGCGGGGTTGGATAACCGCGAGGAATCTCTCGCGCGGCGAGAGATCGAGCTCTCCAGGCGCGAGCGCGTCGCCGACGAACGAGAACGCGTCGCGGACGAGCGGGACCGAATCGCCGACGATCGCGAGCAGGCGGCCGACGACCGCGAGCGGGCGGCCGACGACCGCGAGGGCGCGACCGCGCAGCGGGAGCGCGAGCGACTGCGGCGCGTCAACGAACGGGTGCAGCGCAGGAAAGCAGCCGCCAAACGGGAGAACGCCGAAATCAGGCGCGCGGTGGCCGAGAGCCGGCGAGGTCTCGAAAACCTCTCGGCGTCGCCGGACGAGGGGAGTGCGACATAGTGGACGCTTGTGAAGTGGCGACGCTGAACCAAACCCGATCGTGGGTCCGCCGGTCCGCGGGCGTGCTGGGCGGATTGGCCGTGTTCGCCCTCGCCTTGGCCGGCGGCTCCGAACCCGCGGCGCAGGCGGCTCCGCTTCCCGTCCCGACCAATCACTGGTGTCCCGGCGATCAATGGGACCCCGGCTGGGGCACCGCCTACAACTGGGACTGGAATCACTGCCACGACTGGCAAGGCCTGCCGGGTCCGGCCGGCTGGGGACCGTGGGGACCCCCGCCGGGGTGGGCGCCGCCGCAACCACCCCCACCGTCGTGGGCGCCCGGGGCTCGGCTGATGTGGAACCCCACGGTTAACGCTTGGGGCTTCTGGAACAACGGGATCTGGACCCCGGTTTAGCGCTCTTGTCGGAAGCTTGTCGGGGGGCCGCCTAGCCTGGCGTCGACGCAAGACACCGCCACAGGGAGGGCTCCATGAAGTTTGTTTCGACCCGCATCATCACCGCCGACGTCAATCGGCTGGTCGGCTTCTACGAGATGGTCACCGAAGCCTCCGCGGTATGGGGGAACGAACTTTTCGCCGAGATCCCTACACCGGTCGGCACACTGGCCATCGGCAGCGACAAGACGGTACCGCTGTTCGGGGAGGGATCGGCCGAGCCGGCGGCAAACCGCAGCGCGATAGTGGAATTCCTGGTCGAGGACGTGGACGCGGAATACGAGCGGCTGCGCGACCGCGTGGCCGAAGTCGTGACGGAACCGACGACCATGCCGTGGGGAAACCGGGCCCTGTTGTTCCGGGATCCCGACGGCAATCTGGTCAACCTGTTCACGCCCGTTACCGACGCAGCCCGCGCCAAATTCGGAATTGGACTGTCGGCGAAGTAGATTCGACGATTCAGCGCCGCACGACGGCGTGCGCACGCAGCTGCTGTATCTGGTCGAGCTCTACGCGGACTTCGACACGACCGAACGCGAGATTCCGGTCGTGATGTTGCGGCCCCGCTGAGCTCGCCACTCGGCGGAATTCGCGGCGAGAAATTTGCTGGCTTGTAATCGGTTCGCTATCGATGTGGCGCAGGCCATTACGTTATTTACGCATGACGAGGGCCACAAATTTTGGTTCGTCATGAATGCAATTGCTACCGTGCCTGCCCATGGTTGTTTTAGCAACGTTGATGTCGCTCATCAATCAGGTCTCCGGGACGCCCTATATTCCGGGCGGAGATTCTCCCGCCGGGACCGATTGCTCTGGGCTCGCTTCTTGGGTCGCCAACGCGGCGACCGACAGGCCGGTGTTCGGCAGCAGGTTCAACACCGGCAACGAGGAGGCCGCGTTGTTGCAGCGCGGCTTCCAGTACGGGACCGCGCCCAACGCGTTGGTCATCGGCTGGAACGGCGGTCACACCGCGGTGACGCTGCCGGACGGCACGCCGGTATCCAGTGGTGAACGCGGCGGCGTGCACATCGGGGGCGCCGGCGCCTACCAGGCGGGATTCACCCACCACATGTTCCTGCCGATGCCGGATGGCGACGTCGCACTGCCGCCGCCGCCCGACGCGCCCCCGCCGCCGCCGGACGCGCCCCCGCCGCCGCCGGAGGCGCCTGCTCCGCCCGCGATTTTGGTCGATGCCCCGGCCCCGGCACCGCCGGCGCCGGACGCGCCGCCGCCCGGGGATCCCGCAATTCCCAATCCATAAAGAATTGGATTCGCGCCGGTCTCGTTATTCGAATAAGAGCGCATTCCCCGCGGATGTGAACCGATCGCGATAATCGCCTGCGTGTGACGCGAGCCACTTTCCTGCAGGTGAGACGGGCCGCCAAACCGGCGAAAATCCAATAGCAGAAATTCGCCTAGGCGTCAAAGTGGACGCCTAGGCGAATTTTGCTGGAGAACCGCTGCGCGCCGATGGGCCCCTTGGCACGTATCCTGCGGCCATGATCTTCATCGTGGTCAAGTTCGAGACCAAGCCGGAGTGGACCGATCGCTGGCCGGAACTGGTCGCCCCGTTCACCGCGGCCACCCGTGCCGAAGAGGGCAACCTCTGGTTCGAGTGGTCGCGCAGCCTCGACAACCCGGCGGAGTACGTCCTCGTGGAGGCGTTCCGGGACGGCGAGGCAGGAGGCGTCCACGTCAACAGCGATCACTTCAAGCGGGCGATGCAGGAGCTGCCGCAGGCGCTGACGTCCACGCCCAAAATCATCAACCAGACGGTCGAGGCGACGGGCTGGTCCGAGCTGGGGGAAATGACCGTCGATTAGCCGACGGCGACCGCGATTTCGCTGCCCAGCTGATACCCCGGGGCGAGCGGGAGCGCGTCACCGCTCCAGAACGACCCGGGGTCAAACCAATTCGCGTCCTTGTCCGTGACGATCAGGCCCATCTCCTCGTAGGTGATCGCCACCGTCTCCGCGCAGTACGCCGTCTCCAGGCTTATCTTGCGCTCTTGCCTGCGGCGCTGCGTCTGCTCACGAACCTTCCTGTCCACCAATGGGATTCCGCGCACCCAGTCGTTGATGGTGGGGAGCCGGCCGCGGAACCACCGGCCGGTCAGGCGGGCGGTGGTGGGAAACGCGGTGCCGTCCATTCGCGCGATCACCCGCAAGAGCCTGTTCTCCTGTTCGCGGGTGGCATACGGCGTCAGCTGACGCAGCCAGCACCGCTGTTGGTAGCGGTCGGTCCATTGCAGGACGGCTTGGCGCAGATCGTTGAGCTGCACGCCGCGGTGGTTGGTGCCGGTCCAGACGTCGACCAGTTTGTCGCCCAGCTCGGCATGCCAGATCAACGGGGGAAGGTCGTCGATGGCCACCGTCATGCCGACGTGGTTCACCGGAGCGTTCGTCAACGTCTGGATGGCGCGGTCGGGTCGTGAGCGGCCGCGAAACAGCCAGAGGTCGCCGGTCCGGGTCTCGTCCAGCGCCTGGTCCAGTGTCAGCATGTAAATCCGCCCGTCGCTTCGGGTTTCGCCACCGCAGTCATTATTAGCCCGGGAGGACTTCGCGGGCGACCTTGCGTGGTAATAGCCTGTCAATTATGCGCAGGGTTTGGAAGTGGATCGGGCTCGCCGGTGTCGCCGGCGTCGTGGCCGGGGGAGTGCTGGTGGCCCGCGACCAACGCAAGCGACGCGCCTACACGCCCGACGAGATCCGCGCGCGGCTGCATCAGCGCCTGGCCGAATCCGACGCGGCGAGCTTTCAATCCAAGTCGGGATCGGCTTTGGGCTCGACGCAGAACAACCGGTAGCGGCCCGAAAAGCCCTTCAATTCCACCTCGCGCCCCTCGTCGAATCGGATCCCGTCACAGTCGCGCAGGGCATCTCGTACCGGTTCGCTCACCAGGATCTGGCCCCCGGCGGCCTGGGCGGCGACCCGGGCCGCCATCGCGACGTTGCGCCCGAACAGGTCGTCGCCGCGGCGCACGGAGCGGCCCATGTGGATGCCGATCCGGACCCGAATGTCGTGGTTTCGCTTGCGTTTTCCGTTGTTGTGCAGCGCTTCCTGCACATCGATGCCGCACCGCACCGCCTCCTCGGCGCGCGAGAAGGCGATCATGTAGCCGTCGCCCTGGCTCTTGACCACGTGGCCGGACCGTTCCCGCACGAGTCCCGAAATGAGCTTGTCGTGCGCGCTGATCAGCTTGACCCAGGCGCGGTCACCGATGCGCTCGTTGAGGGCGGTGGACTCCTCGATGTCGGAGAACAGGATCACCACCCGGCCGTCGGGGGTGACCCGCGCAAGGTCGGGCCGCTCGACCTCGGCCCAGTCCGCGAGGTCCTCGATCGAGCTGCGCACGACGGCGCCGAAGCCCTCCCTGCGCATCACGTTGGCGGCGTTCCACACCCGTTTGACGGCCTCGCGCCCGCCCGACAGCAGCTGAGTGCGCGCGTCGGTCCGCGCTCGCAGTTCCTCGAGCTCCCGGCGGCCGCGCACCAGCAGCACCGAGAGCACGGCGATGGCGCCGGCCTCGATCACGGCCACCCCGGCGAGGACGTAGACCGCGAGATGCAGCATGTCACCCACGCTTGGCATCCTGCCAAAGGCCGCCGGGCGCTCAGGTTGTCGGGCCCATACCCAATGTCTAGGGTTGAGCACGGGCCGCCGCGGGTAGCGAATCTCAAGGGAGGTGCGCGTCTTGGCCGACGGTGAGATTCGTTCGTCGAACTTATTGGTGATCTTCGGCATCACCGGTGATTTGGCCCGCAAGATGACGTACCGCGCGTTGTACCGACTCGAATCGCGCGGCCTGCTGAAGTCCCCGATCATCGGTGTGGCCAGTGACGACATGCCCCTCGAGAAGCTGATCGAGCGGGCGCGCCAGGCGATCGGTGACTCGGGTGAGACCCTCGACGATGCGGTGTTCGACCGGTTCGCCGCCCGGTGGTCCTACCTACACGGCGACGTCACCGATGCCGGGCTCTACGACGAGCTCGCCAAGCGGATCGGCAAGGATTGCCGTCCGCTGTACTACCTGGAAATGCCGCCGTCCCTGTTCGCGCCGATCGTCGAAAACCTCGCGAAGGTAGACCTGTTGGAGTGCGCGCGCGTAGCGGTGGAGAAGCCGTTCGGCCACGACCTGGCGTCCGCGCGAGACCTGAACGCCCGGCTGCGCGCGGTGCTCGACGAGGACCAAATCCTGCGCGTGGACCACTTTTTGGGCAAACAGCCCGTCGAAGAATTGCAGTACCTGCGCTTCGCGAACAACGGCCTGGCCAAGGTGTGGGACCGCGACAGCATTTCCGAAATCCGCATCACCATGGCCGAGAACTTCGGGATCGAGGACCGCGGAAAGTTCTACGACGCCGTCGGCACCTTGCGCGACGTCGTGCAAAACCACCTGCTGCAGGTGCTCGCGCTCGTCGCGATGGAGCCCCCGGTCGGGCCCAGCGCCGACGACTTGAACGACAAGAAGGCCGAGGTGTTCCGGGCGATGCCGGCGCTGGATCCCCAGCGCTGCGTGCGCGGCCAGTACCGCGGCTATACCGACGTCGCCGGGGTGGCGCAGGACTCGCAGACCGAGACCTTCATCGCGCTGCGGACCGAGATCGACAACTGGCGCTGGGCCGGGGTGCCGATCTTCCTGCGCGCCGGCAAGGCGTTGCCGGAGAAGGTCACCGAGGTTCGGATGTTCCTGCACCACGTCCCCGGGTTCTCCTTCCTGCCCAACCGCCGGCCCCCCGAGCCCAACCAGATCGTCCTGCGCATCGACCCCGACCCGGGAATGCGCCTGCAGCTGTCCGCACAAGCCGGAAACTCCTGGCACGACGTCCACCTCGACTCGTCGTTCGCGGAGGATCTCGGCGAAGCGGTGCGGCCCTACGAACGGCTCCTCTACGCCGCGTTCACCGGCGACCGCCAGCTCTTCGCCCGCGAGGACGCCATCGAAGAGACCTGGCGCATCGTGCAGCCCGTGCTGGACAAGCCGGGCCGCATCCACCACTACGACCCCGGCTCGTGGGGACCCGAGGCGGCGCAGTCGCTGCTGCACGGTCACCACAGCTGGCAGGAACCGTGGCTACCCCACCGCACGAAGGCGACAACTTAAGGAGACGGGACAAATGCAGCTAGGGATGATCGGCCTGGGCCGCATGGGCGCGAATATCGTTCGGCGCGTGGCCAAGGGCGGCCACGAATGCGTCGTGTACGACCACAGCCCCGAGGCGGTGCAGGCGATGGCCGGCGAGGACAACACCACCGGGGTGTCCTCGCTGGCGGAGCTGGCCGAGAAGATGGCCAAGCCCCGCGTGGTCTGGGTGATGGTGCCGGCCGGGACCATCACCACCGGGGTGATCGACGAACTGGCGAAGACGCTCGATCCCGGGGACATCGTGATCGACGGGGGCAACTCCTACTACCGCGACGACATCCGCCACTCGAAAACCTTGTCCGAGAACGGCATTCACTTGCTTGACTGCGGCACCAGCGGCGGCGTGTGGGGCCGCGACCGGGGCTACTGCCTGATGATCGGTGGCGACGACGACGCGTTCGCGCAGGCCGAGCCGATCTTCGCCACGGTCGCACCCGGCGTCGACGCGGCGCCGCGGACGCCCGGCCGCGACGGTGAGATCGCGCAAGCGGAGAAGGGCTACCTGCACTGCGGCCCGTCCGGGGCGGGGCACTTCGTCAAGATGGTGCACAACGGCATCGAGTACGGGATGATGGCGTCGCTCGCCGAGGGCCTGAACATCTTGCGCAACGCCGACATCGGCAAGCAGATCCAGCAAGGTGACGCCGAAACGGCGCCGCTGTCCAATCCCGAGTTCTATCAGTACGACTTCGACATCCCGGACGTCGCCGAGGTGTGGCGCCGCGGCAGCGTCATCGGCTCGTGGCTGCTGGACCTCACCGCGATCGCGCTGCACGAATCACCGGAGCTGAAGGAGTTCTCCGGGCGCGTCTCCGACTCGGGCGAGGGCCGGTGGACCGCCATCGCCGCGATCGACGAGGGCGTGCCGTCACCGGTGTTGACGACCGCCCTGCAGTCCCGCTTCGCCAGCCGTCAACTCGACGACTTCGCCAACAAGGCGCTGTCGGCGATGCGCAAGCAATTCGGCGGACACGCGGAAAAGCCGGCCAACTAACTCGCCCGCTCGACGAAGGCGACGACGGCTTCGCTGAACGCGTCGTTGTCATCACCGGCCGCGGTGTGCCCCGCGTTCGACAGTTCGACGAACTCGGCGCGAGGTACCTGGGTGAGGAAATGCTGGACGCCCTCGGGGCTGACGACGTCGGACAGCTTCCCGCGGATCAGCAGGACGGGGATCGACAGGTTGGTCGCGGCGTGCTCGAACTTCTCGGTGCGCAGTTCGGGGTCGTCGCCGGGCTTGGTCATGAACGCCGGGTCCCAGTGCCAGTACCAGCGCCCGTCGCGCAGGCGGAGGTTCTTCTTCAGCCCCTCGGGGCTGCGCGGCTTCTCGCGGTAGGGCAGGTAGGCGGCGACGGCGTCGGCGGCCTGCTCCAGCGAGTCGAACCCGTGCAGGCCGCTGAACATGAAGTCGCGGATGCGGGCGCTGCCGCCCTTCTCGAATCGGGGCACCACGTCGACGAGCACCAGCTGCGTGACCCGGTCGGGGCCGGCGCGATCGGCGGCCAGGATTCCGGTCAGCCCGCCCATGCTCGCGCCGATGATTGCCACCGGCCGGCCGATGGCGTCCAGCACGTGCATCACGTCGGCGGTCAGCGTCTCGACGTCGTAGTCGGCGTCCGGTGCGCGATCGCTGTCACCATGCCCCCGCGAATCCAGCGCAACGACGTGAAACCCGTCGTCGGCCAGGATCTGGCCGGTGTTCTTCCAGGAAAACCGGTTCTGGCCGCCGCCGTGCAGCATCAGGATCGTGGGCCGGTCGGCCGGCTTGTTGGCTAGAGGGGCTGCGCCGCGATTCCATTCGTCGGCGACCAGGGTGATCCCCTGGTGGCCGGAAAACTCGACCGTCTGGAAACTGCTGCTCACGGCGCTCATGTGAGTCCTCTCGTAGATCGCCCCTCGACGTTACCTAGGTAACCTATTCACCGTCGCGTGGGCCCCCGATGAGTTCTCGTCGCCGCCGCGGTCTATCCCGGGGACACACCTACGACGAATGCAAGGAGAACGGCCATGCCACCGATTACGCCCTCGCTGTGGTTCGACAACAACCTGGAAGAGGCGGCGGAGTTTTACACCTCGGTGTTCCCCAACTCGCGGATCGAGGGCTTCAACCGGACGACGGAGGCCGGCCCGGGGGAGCCGGGAACGGTCCTGTCCGGCAGTTTCGTGTTGGACGGCGCGCGATTCATCGGCATCAACGGCGGCCCGCACTTCCACTTCAGCGAGGCGGTGTCGTTCACGATCCACTGCAAGGACCAGGACGAGGTGGACTACTACTGGCAGCGGTTGACCGACGGCGGCGAGGAATCGCAGTGCGGTTGGTGCAAGGACCGCTTCGGCCTGAGCTGGCAGGTCATCCCCGACCGGCTCTACGAATTGATCGGCGACCCGGATCGGACGCGCGCGGCGGCCGCCACCGCGGCGATGTACGGCATGCGCAAGATCATCATCGCCGACTTGGAGCGCGCGGTGGCGGGGGAGCTGACCCGGTAGCCGGGATCGAAAGGCATTGCCGCGGCGTGGATCTGGTTGATCTCGGCGGGGGGTCGGTGCGTCCCGGGCGCGCAGGCGTTAGGTTGGTCGGTGCGGACGCGCCGAACAGGAGTGAACATTGGCCGAGGATGCCCAGGGGGACCGGGGTGGGTGAGCCGGGCTGGATCGACGTGCCCGGCCCGGCCGGTGACCTGAAGGCGCTCACCTGGGGGCCACCGGACGCCCCGATCGCGTTGTGCCTGCACGGCTTCCCCGACACCGCGTACGGGTGGCGCAAGCTCGCTCCGCGACTCGTCGAGTCGGGGTGGCGGGTCGTCGCGCCGTTCATGCGCGGGTACGCGCCCTCGTCGATCCCGACCGACGGCGATTTTCACGTCGGCGCGCTGATGGACGATGCCCTGCGGGTGCGCTCGGCCGCGGGCGGCACCGAGCACGATGTCGTGATCGGCCACGACTGGGGGGCCATGGCCGCGACCGGCCTCGCCGCGATGCCCGACAGCCCGTTCGCCAAGGCGGTCATCATGTCGGTGCCGGTCACCGCGGGCTTCCGTCGCCGGGGCGGCGTGGCCGAGCGGGCGCGGCTCATCGGCCACCTACCGCCGCAGCTACTGCGCAGCTGGTACATCCTCTACTTCCAATTGCCTTGGCTGCCCGAGCGTTCCGCGTCGTGGGTGCTGCCGCTGCTGTGGCGGCGGTGGTCGCCGGGCTACCACGCCGACGAGGACCTGCGCCACGTCGACGCCGCGATCGGCACGCCGGAGAGCTGGCGGGCGGCGCTGGGACCGTACCGTGCCACCATCCGCGCGCCGCGGCCGCCGGAGAAGTACGCCGAGCTGAACCGGCTGTGGACCGAGGCGCCGTTGCTGCCCAGTCTCTACCTGCATGGCCGCGACGACGGTTGCATGACATCGGCTTTCACCCAGTGGACGGAAAAGGCGCTGCCGCCGGGCAGCGAGGCCGCCATCGTGGACCACGCGGGACACTTCCTGCAGCTCGAACAGCCGGACAAGGTCGCCAACCTGGTGCTCACGTTCATCGGCTCGCCCGGCTGAGGCCATGACGGCGCGGCGGATGGCGGCCGTCGATGCGCAGTTCTACTGGATGTCGGCCAAGATTCCCAACGACGAGTTCCTGCTGTACGCGTTCGACGGCGAACCCGCGGATGTCGGGGGCGCGGTCGAGCGGGTGTGCCGGCGGGCGCGCGAGTGCCCCGGCCTGACGGTTCGGATCCGGGAACGCGGCCGGCTGGCCTATCCGCGGTGGGTGCCGGCGGTGGTCGATCCGGAATCGGTGGTCCGTCACGACCCGGCCGTCCGGGATTGGAGCGAATGCCTGACAGCCGTGGCCGGCCTTGCGGCGGACCAGCTGGACGCGCGCCGGATGCCGTGGCGGCTGCACGTGTTCACCCCGGTGCGGGGCGTTCCGGGGGTGCGCGAAGCGGGCACCGTCGCGGTCCTGCAGATCGCGCACGCGCTGGCCGACGGCGCGCGCGCGGCGGCGATGGCGGCCTGGCTTTTCGGCCGCGACGCGCCGGTGCCGGAGGTGGCCCGGCCGTCGGCGGGGTTCTTGCCCTGGCGGGCCGTCGATGCGGCGCGCGCCCATCGGCGGCTGATTCGCGATACCCGGGCCGGGTTGCTGGCGCCGGCGCTCGGGCCCCGTCCGCTGCAGGCCACCAACGCCCGTCCGGGCGCCGCGCGATCGGTGCGCACGCTGGTCCGGCGTCGCTCGCAATTGCGCGGCCCCACGGTCACCGTCGGGGCGCTGGCCGCCGTGTCCACCGCGCTGTCCACGCTGCTCGGCGAGGGGACAGATTCGCTGGGCGCCGAGGTGCCGATGGCCAAACCGGCTGTGGCACAGGCGCATAACCACTTCGGCAACGTGGTCGTCGGGCTCTACCCGAAGCTTGGCGTCGATGCCCGGGTCGAGCGCATCGCCGCCGACCTGGCCAACGGCCGGCGCCGCTTCGAACATCCGGCCACGCGTGCGGCCGACCGGGCGTTCGCCGCGGTGCCCGCCGCGCTACTGCGTTGGGGCATCGCGCAGTTCGACGCCGACCTCCGCCCGACCGAGGTGGCCGGTAACACCGTGGTGTCCAGCGTCAACCGCGGGGCCGCCGACCTGAGCTTCGGCGGCGCCCCGGTGGCGCTGACGGCCGGGTACCCGGCGCTGTCGCCGGCGATGGGCTTGACTCATGGCGTGCATGGCATCGGCGACACCGTGGCGATCAGCGTGCACGCCGCCGAGTCCGCCATTCCCGATATCGACGAGTACGTCCGACTGCTGGATGCCGTGTTGTGAGAGCTATTGCGCGTCATCCGATTTCGCCGCCTCTTCACGGGTCATGCCCATGGCGCCGATCAGTTCCTCGTGCAACTCGAACCACACGGTGTGGTAGGAGTCGATGAGCGGTCTGGCCAGCCAGGCGGTGTCGCCCGCCTTCACCCTGTCCAGCGCCGCGCCCAGTTTCGCCGCGTAGGCGATCAACCGCGGCAACTGCGCCGCGGCCGCCTCGATGATCGGCAGCACCCGCGCTTGCACCGCGTCGAGGCGCGCCAGCACCGCGGCGTCGTATTCGGGGTCGTCGTGGGTGTTGGGGGCTCCGTTCGGGCCGCCCTTGAGCTGCCAGTCGGTGACCAGTGACTTGAAATCGGTGTTGACGGGCCGGAATTCGTCATACGCGGCGGCCATCGCGGCCGGGTCCACGCCCGCGCGCTCCTCGTCGAGCAACGCCTGCAACCGGGCGCGGCCGCTGGGGCTGAGACGCAACGCCGCGCCGTCGACCAGTAGCCCCGACGCGGTCAGCCGCTCCACGATTGCGGCGACGTCCCCGGGATCGCGGCCCAGGGTCGCGGCCAGGTCGGCCGGACGCACCCGCCCCTTCAGCCGGACCGCTTGGAGCACAAGCAACTCGGTCACGTGGCGACCCCTGCCGTCAGCCGCAGCGCGGTCAGCATGACGATCAGCGGGTTGGGTGAAACCACGTCGGTGTGCCCTTCGTCGATGGCGGCGCGCACCGCGGCGTCGGAGGCGTCATCGAGCCTCGGATGGTCGCCGGCGGCGTGCGCGCGCAGCGGGCTGATGCGCCGCGCGATGTCGGCCAGCTCACGCAGTTCCGGCGTATCGTTCTCCGACCACGCCGACAGGCTCAGATTGCCCTCGCGCACTTCACCTTCGGAGCCGTCGACGGTGATGTGGCGGCCGGCCAGGGCGGCCGCGGCGCCGCGGCCGCAGCCCACCACGGCCACCCGGCCCAATTCGCGGCTGACGACCGCGGCGTGGCTGGCGGCGCCGCCGACCTCGGTGACGATTCCTTGGGCGGCCAGCATGCCTAGGACGTCTTCGGGCCGGGTGTGATCGCGCACCAGGATGACCGGTTCGCCCCGGTCTGCCGCGTCGAGCGCCTCGTCGACGTCGGTGTACGCGGTGCCGGATGCCACACCCGGGCACGCCGGCAGCCCGGCGGCCAAAAGTGGTGCGGCCAAACGTGTTTCGGGCTGTAACGAGGGTTGCAGCAAAGCCTTGACATGCGCCGGCGTCACCCGGCGCAGCGCCTCGGTGTCGTCGATGAGCCCCTCGTGGCGCAGCTGGAGGGCCAGCCGCACGGCGGCCTGCGCCGAGCGCTCGGCCGCCCGCGTCTGCAGCAGCCACAACTTGCCGCCGTCGACGGTGAACTCGATCTCCTGGACGTCGGCCGCGAGCCGCTCCAGGCGGCGGCCAGCGTCCGTCAGCTCGTGGTAGACGGCCGGTTGCTCGTCGCGCAGCGCCGTGATCGGTCCCACGTCGACCAGTCCCGACACCACGTCGTCGCCCTGCCCCCCGGGAAGCCACTCGCCGAAGGGCTGTTCGGCGCCCGTTATCGGGTTGCGCGAAAAGAACGCTCCCGCACCGGAGTTGGGGCCGCGGTTGCCGAACACCATCGCCTGCACGACGACGGCGGTGCCGCCCCGATCGTCGAGGCCGTAGTGGGCGCGGTAGGCGACCGCGCGGGGCGAGTCCCAGGATGCGAACACCGCCTCGATGCCGGCGCGCAGCTGTGCGTAGGGTTCGGCCGGCGCCGGCCTACCCGCGATGCGCTGATACATCTGCGTGAAGCGCCGCCGGGTGTCTTGGGCGAACTGCGGGCCGCCTTCGGCCGCGAGTGCGTCTTCGACGGCGTCGTTCATGCCCAAGTCGAGGATCGTGTCCATCATGCCGGGCATGGAGTGCGTGGCCCCCGAGCGGACGCTGACCAACAGCGGCCGCGGGCCCCGCCCGAAGCTGCGCGACGTCTCCGCCTCCAGCCAGCGCATCCGGTCGAGCACCTCGTCCCAGATCGCGTCCAACGTCGCGGTGGGGTCCGCCAGGCAGTTGCGGCCCACCTCGGTGGTGAGGCAAAACGCGGGCGGTACCGGCAGGTGGTGCCGGCGCATCGCGTCGATGCCGTGGCCCTTGTTGCCGAGCAGCTCCCTCGGGTGACGCGCGTCGCCGTCGAGCGCGACGACGGCCGCGTTGTCCGGGGTGCCCTCCTCGCTTCGGGTCGTGGTGCACCCCCTCGTCGTGCGGCACGCTTTGCCGGGACCGTCCCGGCGGGCCTCGACGAGTATGTCAGGACTGCCCGCGCAGCAGCCCGAAGCCGAAGTTGGTGCCCAGTCCGCGGCGCAGCGCCAGGTGGATCCACAGCAGCCCGTAAGGCTCGAGCAGGCGCGCCAGTGTCAGGTCGCCGACGTCGACGGTCTCGAAGCCGAGTTCGCCGACCAGCCGGGCGGTCACCGCCTTGGCGTCGTCATCGTCTCCGCAGACGAACATGACCGGCCGGCCCGGCAGTCGGGGGGCGTCCATCATCGACGCGCCGATCTGGTTCATCGCCTTGCAGACCCGGGCGCCGGTCGCCCAATTCGCGACTTCTTCGGCACCGGAGTTGTCGAACCCGACCTCGAGCGCCGCGACGTCGGGTGTCAACGGGTTGGTGCAATCGATGAGGACTTTGCCCGACAGGTCGCCGCAGCCCTGCAGCGCCGCCTGCGTGCTCTGCCATGGCGTGCACAGCACCACGACGTCGGCTGCGGCGCTGGCAAATTCGTTGGTCTCGACGGAACCCAGCGACGCGTATTTCGGGTCGTCCGGAGCTCGCACGCCGAACATGATCCGGTGGCCCCGATCGGCCCACGCGGTGCCCAATGCTTTTCCCACCTTGCCGGCACCAATGATCGCGATCTTGGTGTCGGGCTCCTCTCCGGATCTCGGACCGCTACCCGCTAGGTTTGCACCTATGAATGTGTATGACGTCGGGTTACTGCTCCTGCGGCTGGTGCTGGGACTGACGCTCGCCGCGCACGGCTTCAACAAGTTTTTCGGCGGCGGCCGGATTCCGGGAACCGCTCGGTGGTTCGAGAGCATCGGCATGAAGCCGGGCAAGTTCCACGCCACCGTGGCCGCCATCACCGAGGTGTCCGCCGGGCTGGGCCTGGCGGCCGGGCTGCTCACGCCGATCCCGGCCGCGGGCTTCGTCTCGCTGATGCTGGTCGCGGCGTGGACCGTGCACCGGGCCAACGGCTTCTTCATCGTCAAGGAGGGCTGGGAGTACAACCTGGTGCTGGCGGTCAGCGCCGTCGCGGTGGCCACGCTGGGTCCAGGGAAGCTCAGCCTGGATTACCTGATTTTCGGCGACAAGCTGTGGTTCCCCGGCTGGCCCGGCCTGGTGATCTCGGCGGGACTCGGCCTGGCCGGCGCCGTCGGGCAGTTGCTGATCTTCTACCGGCCGCCGGTCAAGCAGGCGGGATAGCCGCCGCAGCGCCGCGACCGTAACGCCACTGCGAGGATCGGCCCGATTTGTCGCGGTGGCGTTACGCTCGCGCAGCACCGTCCGGCTAGGGCGTCCCGTTTTTCCCGTTCTGGCCCAGCACCAGCCCGGCGGTTCCGCCGGCGCCGGGCGCGCCCGGCGGGTTGCCGGTCCCGCCGTTGCCGCCGTTACCGCCGTCGCCGATCACGACGGCATTGCCGCCAGTGCCGCCGTTGCCGCCCGTATTGCCGGTACCGGCCCCACCGGCGCCGCCGTTTCCGCCATCCCCGATCGCGCCGCCCTTGCCGCCGGCCCCACCGGCGCCACCGGTAGTGAGGGCGCTGTCGCCCGAGTTTCCGCCGGCGCCGCCGGCGCCGCCCGAGCCGCTGAGCAGGCCGGCGTTGCCACCGGCCCCACCGGTCGCGCCGCTGAACCCGCCGCCGCCACCCTGGCCGCCGGCGCCGCCGTCGCCGAAGAGCAGGCCGCCGTTGCCGCCGGCGCCGCCGATCCCACCGGTGCCGGACCCGAGGTTGTTGCCGCCACCGCCGCCGGCCCCGCCGGCCGCACCCATGCTGAGCAAGCCGGCGTTGCCGCCGCGGCCGCCGGCGCCAGCGGTCGTCAGGGCGGCCCCGCCGGTCCCGCCGGTGCCCCCGGCGCCGAACAGCCCGCCGTTGCCGCCGGCGCCGCCGGCGCCGCTGCTGCCGTTGAGGTTGCTGAACCCACCGGCGCCGCCGGCCCCGCCGTCGCCGGACAGCATGCCGCCGTTGCCGCCGGCCCCACCGGCGCCGCTGGTCTGACCGAACGCGCCGTTCCCGCCGATTCCGCCGGCAGACATCAGCCCGCCGGCGCCGCCGGCCCCGCCGGCGCCACCCGTGCCGTTGCCGTTGACGCCCGGTGTGAAGGCGACGCCGCCGGCGCCGCCGTTCCCGGCGGCACCCCCGAAGAGGCCGGCGTTGCCGCCCGCGCCACCGGCTCCGCCGGTGTTGGCGCTCGGTGCGCGTCCGCCGGCGCCGCCCGTTCCGCCCGCGCCGAACAGCGCGCCGTTGCCGCCGGCCCCGCCGGCGCCGCCGTTGCCGGTCGCCGACGCGCCGCCCGTGCCGCCGGCGCCGCCGGCGCCGAACATGCCTCCGCCGGCCCCGCCGTGACCGCCGGCGGCGCCCGCGGCTCCCGAGCCTCCGATCCCGCCGTTGCCGAACAACAGCCCGCCGTCCCCGCCGGCGGC